>JAKJEK010000043.1 GCA_022705465.1 Patescibacteria group bacterium
TGGGTGAAGGACATAGTCCATCCAATACCCAAGCTTGATACCCTTCCAGTGCCTATCGTCGATTGGCCGGAATTCCTCAGGAAATACACGGCAAGTCGATACGAGCACGGGCAGATATTCGGCACGCTGCTTTGCGTTCATGATTTGACAGTGTTCCCAGCTGGGAATTTGGCCTTGCATCTCCATTACGCAGGGGGAGTAGTCACTTAAGAGTGGGCACTGATTCCCGTTTTGCTCAAGAAACACTCCGCCGTGCGGGTGATGAAAGAAGCCATAGAAGGGACAGGGGTGTCTTGGGACGGGGGTGTCTGGTTCGGTCTTGGTAAGCAAGGACCACCATCGTCGTAGTGAATGCCAGGAAGTCATTGTTCCGTTTCCCTTCGTTAGCCATTAATATGACACAATTAACTTGATAAGTCAAAATATTAGTAAGAGAGGAAGGTTTACTGATGCAGCTTTTATGAGTATTATGGGTTTATGCGAATATTTTAAGTTGGAGACAGGGCAATTTCCGACGCAAAGTATTTATTAGCACTTAATGCTCATCCAAAGATTGGCAGTAGAACCATAAAAAAACTGCTCACAATTTTTGGTAGTGGCGAGGCGGTATGGCAAGCAAGTGAAAGCGTGGCTGTTTCCAAATGCGGAAGCAATATTACTCAGCTGCTTGCAGAAGTTAAAGATCGTTATGAGCCTGACGTGCAAGTAACTCGTTTGCGCAGGCTCGGCATTGGTTATACGGTGCTTGGTGATAGTAGTTATCCCGAATTGCTTGGCGAAGCTGCGGATGCGCCAGTGATTTTGTATGTTAAGGGCAGTATTGAGTCAATTGGCATACCGGGGATAGCGGTGGTCGGCAGCCGAAAGTATACCTATTACGGGCGCGATACAGCTAGATATTTGTCAGCAGAATGTGCTAAGGCAGGACTATCGATTATTTCAGGATTGGCATTAGGTATCGATGCTGAAGCACATCGGGCAACCTTGGCGGTGGGCGGATCGACGGTAGCGGTACTGGGGTGTGGATTAGACCAAGTTTATCCGGCTGGTCATGCTGGCCTAGCCCGGGAAATAGTAGAAAAAGGCGGAGCATTGGTGTCCGAGTTTTCACCGGGAACGCCGCCGATTAAGCCGCATTTTCCGATGCGCAACAGGATAATTGCCGGCTTGGCTATAGGAACATTGGTTATCGAGGCAGGAGAGAAATCCGGGGCATTAATTACTGCCTACTCAGCACTCGAGAGTAACCGTGAAGTATTTGCTGTGCCGGGTAATATTGATAGTGAAACATCGAAAGGAACGAACCAACTAATTAAGGAAGGCGCCAAGTTGGTAACTTCGGCGGAGGATATATTTGAAGAGCTGGAGATTAAAGTAACACTAAATCGTGATGGTGGCAGCAGCCAGGATCTTTCTCAGGATGAAAAAATAATTATTGATTTATTGAGCAAGGGGGTATGCCCAGCAGATGATATGCTGGCTAATAGTGGGATGAATGTGATAAGTCTTAATACCGTTTTGACAGCTCTGGAGATGAAAGGTATGGTAGAAAATATGGGCGGAGGGAGATACAGAAGAACGCAGGGGATGTGAGGAATTGTTTGAATACCTTGTGGGACAGGTGCAAGCAAATAATATTAATTGCAAAAACCAAGCCGTTCGTGAAGTTGCTATCAACCAGTTTATATCACAGCTTGTCCTGTTCGATCGAGTACTCATACTTTCGCTTCAGGAAAAAGTATTTACACAGGTTCGGTGGGCTTGGCGAGTTTACAAATAGGCTCGATTGAAGTAATATGAAAAGGTTGATTTGAAGTAAGGATGGGAATTTATGAATCTAGTAATCGTAGAGTCGCCAGCAAAGGCGAAGACAATTGAGAAATACTTGGGCAAGAATTTTAAGGTTCTGGCTTCTTTTGGACATGTGCGCGATTTGCCGGAGAAAAAAATTGGTATCGATACGGATAAAGGATTTGAGCCAGAGTATCAAATTCTACCCAAAGCTAAAAAGACAGTGGCAGAGATTAAGAAAGCAGCGGCAAATGCGGAGATGTTGTATTTGGCTACAGATTTGGATCGAGAGGGAGAAGCTATCTCCTGGCACTTGATGCATGCCTTAAAATTAAAAGACAGTGATCCAAAGGTGAAGCGAATCGTATTCAGCGAGATCACAAAGTCAGCATTGGAACACGCTGTTAAATACGCTCGCGGGATCGATTACAATTTGGTTGACGCACAGCAAGCCAGAAGAGTGTTGGATCGGTTGGTTGGCTATAAGCTTTCGCCGCTGTTGTGGAGAAAAGTAAAGGCCGGATTGTCGGCTGGGCGAGTGCAGTCGGTGGCAGTAAGGTTGGTGGTTGAGCGAGAACGTGAGATCCGTGAGTTTGTGCCCGAGGAATATTGGGTAATTGCTGCTGATCTATCAAAACTACAAGATGATAAAAAATTTAGAGCTTTTTTGATTGAGCAGAACGGTAAGGCAGTCAAAAAGCTGGATATTAAAAGTAGGGCGGAAGCGGAACGGATTGAAAAGGGACTAATAAATGCTGATTATTCGGTTTTGGCGGTGGAGAAAAAGAATTCCGTGCGAAAACCATCAGCACCGTTTGTAACATCAACATTACAGATGGAGGCGTCGCGAAAGCTGGGGTTTTCTGCTAAGCAGACGATGACTTTAGCACAGAAGCTATACGAAGCTGGTCACATTACTTATATGCGTACTGATTCGACGAACCTGTCGGTGGATGCAGTTACGGCAATTAGGAAGATGATTGAAGTAAGATTTGGCAAGGAATATTTGCCAAACAAGTCGCCTCAATATCAGACAAAAACAAAACGAGCACAAGAGGCTCATGAGGCGATAAGGCCAACGGATTTTTCTAAAGAGAAGGTAAGTAGTGACAGCCGCGAACAGAAGCTATATGGCTTAATTTGGAAACGAACTATAGCATCACAAATGAAGGATGCGTTGTTTGAGGTAATGCAGGCAAGAGTTGAAGCTAGAGCAAAAGATCAGTTTGTTTTTTTGGCAACTGGTGAGCGAATGGTGTTTGATGGATTTATAAAGCTTTATACCGAAGGCCGCGACGATGAAACTGATTTACAGCAGGGAACTTTGCCGGAGCTCAATGTTGGCGAAAAGCTGCGTTTTTGGGAGTTGATAAAAGAGCAAAAGTTTACCGAACCACCAAAAAGGTACACTGAGGCGACGCTGGTTAAGAAAATGGAGAGTTTGGGTATTGGGCGACCTTCAACTTATGCACCAACGATTTCTACTATTATTGATCGTGGATACGTAGAGTTGCAAGAAAAGCGATTTCAACCAACTGAAATCGGCGAGATCGTGACAGATTTGCTGGTGAAACATTTCGCTGGTATTGTGGATTATCAATTCACAGCCAGAATGGAGGACGACCTAGATTCGATTGCTGGCGGAGACAAGAAATGGGTGCCCGTGGTCGAGGAATTTTACCGGCCGTTCGAAAAAGAATTGGCTGTGAAGATGAAAGAGATCGACAAAAAAGATTTTATTAAAGAAGAGGTGACCGCCGAAGTATGTCCTGAATGCGGAAAGCCAATTGTGATCAGGCTTGGCAAGTTCGGCAAATTTATGGCGTGTTCCGGATTTTCGAAATGCAAATATTCGAAACCGTTGGTGGCTAAAGAAGAAACGGAGTCTCAAGTAGTGGTGCACGAAGGCGAGGTGAAGGGATTGGAGGAGGAGCACGAAGCGTGTTCAAAATGTGGTGGCCAGATGGTGATGAAAGAAGGTCGGTTTGGGCGATTTCTGGCTTGTGAAAATTATCCTAAGTGCAAAAGCACCAAGTCTATCTCTACGACTACAGGTATGAAATGTCCTGATTGTCAAGAAGGAGAGGTTGTAGAGCGCCGGACAAAACGAGGCAAAATATTTTGGGGATGCTCGCGGTATCCTAAGTGCAAATACGCAAGTTGGGATAATCCGGCGCAGAATAAGGAAAAGACAGCTCCGGAGTAAAGCGTTGCCATATAGAGATCATTATTTAATTGAGTGGTAATGACGGGGGTTAATTAGATTATGCTTCCAGAACCAATTCAGAAATTAATTGATGAATTATCGAAATTGCCGGGGATTGGCCCGAAGACGGCAGCCCGGTTAGTCTTTTATATGCTTTCAAAGCCAAAAGAGGATATTGAACGATTAGGTCTGGCAGTGTTGGGGCTCAAGGAGAATTTGCGGTTTTGCAGTCGATGCTACAATATTGCTGAACATGAGTTGTGCGAGATTTGTTCGAACGAGAAAAGAAACCAGGAGGTAATCGCGGTGGTCGAGGAGCCGTTGGATGTGATTGCGCTGGAAAAAACCAGAAGTTTTGACGGGTTATATCACGTACTAGGCGGGGCAATATCGCCAATTGACGGTATCGGCCCGGAGCAACTTCGAATACAGCAATTGCTAGACCGATTACACTCAGAGAATACTAAAGAAGTGATTATGGCCACAGACCCGGATTTTGAGGGTGAGGCGACGGCCGCCTACATAAAGGACAAGATGCGTGAGTCGGGATTGGATGTTCGAGTTACTCGTATTGCCCGAGGATTGCCGGTTGGCAGTAATATAGAATATGCAGATGAGGTCACAATAAAACGCTCCCTTGAGGGACGAAGGGATTATTAGTAATCCTGGAGACAATAAATATAAGCATTTTGTGGATATCTTAGGTATTGACAAGACCCAGTTTGGCTAGATACAATCCAAACAGTCGTTTGAGAATTAGCAAAACAAAAAGGAAAAAAGCATGCCAGAGGAATACTACTGCAGCAAGTGCGACGTTATATCTCCGTCTCCTGAGTGCCCAGATTGTGGCGGTATCGCATCACCTATCGGAGATGTAGCAGCGTTTGAAGACACGGATTTTGAAGAAGAAGATGGAAAATACGACAGCGGACTCTTTAGTGCTATAGCGGACGACGAGGAACTCTTAGAAGAAGCAGTCTAATATAGGGGCAAGAAAAGAAAACCTGGCGTTGCTACAACCCAGGTTTTTTATATTAATAAAATGCATTTCAAAGCTGAATAAAATTTGCTAAGGTGAAGATATGAAACTGTACAATACATTGTCTAGAACAAAAGAGGAGTTGATACCGCTGGAAAATGGTAAGGTCAGATTTTATTCTTGCGGACCAACGGTGTATGACATAGCGCACATTGGGAATTTACGCACCTACATTTTTAACGATCTCATCAAGCGTGTGCTTAGGGCGGGCGGATTTGAAGTCCGACATGTAATGAATATAACAGATGTTGACGATAAAACGATCAAACGGAGCGGCGGGAATCGGGCGGAGTTGGCTAAGCTAACTAAACGATATGAAGATCGATTTTGGCAGGATCTAAAGGAACTCAACGTGCTAATGCCGGATGAAATAACAAGGGCAACTGAATATATCGACGTAATGGTTCGATTTATCGAGGATCTGTTGAGAAAGGGATACGCCTATAGGGGGGCGGATGGATCAATTTACTTTTCGATTGATAAATTCAAGGATTATGGCAAGTTGTCTGGGCTTGAAAAAGAGGGTGTAAGAGCGGGCGCTAGAGTGAACCAGGATGAGTATACCAAGGAGAGTCCAGCAGATTTTGCTTTATGGAAAGCCTGGGATGAAGCAGACGGTGAGGTTTATTGGGAAAACAGCTTGGGCAAAGGCAGACCTGGCTGGCATATTGAATGTTCGGCTATGGCTAGCGATGCTCTGGGTGAGACAATTGATATTCACACGGGTGCGGTGGACTTAATATTTCCCCATCATGAAAATGAGATTGCTCAATCTGAAGCACGGAGCAGCAAGCCGTTTTCTAAGTATTGGGTACACGGAGAGCACTTACTATTTGACAATCAGAAGATGGCAAAAAGTTTAGGCAATGTAGTTAATCTTGATACGATTAAGGATGAAGGGTATTCACCGTTGGATTTTCGATATTTGGTACTGGGCGCGCATTATCGGTCAAAATTGAACTTCACTTGGGAGGGTATGCAGGCTGCCAAGAACTCCAGAGAGCGATTGGTGCGAATTGTGAGCGATCTTGCATGCGAGGAGGGCTCTCGCCCAGATGACGGGAGTATGAAAGAATTCCGAAATAAGCTTTTTGATGATTTGGATATCCCTGGAGCGTTGGCGGTGTTGTGGACAACTTTGCGTAGTGAAGAGATGCCGCAGTCAACTAAGTGTGCGACAGTAAAGGTAATGGATGAGACGCTAGGTCTGGGTTTGTTTGAGGAATTTAGAAAGGTGAGTATTCCTGCGGAAGTGGAAAGTCTGGCACAGCAGAGACTGGAGGCTAGAGTGGCAAAAGATTATATTACAGCTGATAAGTTTAGAGAAGAGATTGAAAATCTGGGTTGGTTGGTGGAGGACAAAGCGTCAGGTTATGAATTGCGCAGGAAGTAGGAGATTGTAATAGTTGTACTACTTGTGTAATGGTTCTTGTAATAAAGATGGGCCTGGTACACGGTAACCAGGCCCAAATGTCCTGCCTAATAAGGCAGGTGTATGTGAACGGCGCAGCCGGTGACTAGTCGACTGCAACCGAGCGAGGAGGAAGGCAGAGAGGCGGCACTGTGCCTTCTCAATATGCTGCTTCCGTATCAGCTCAGACTGGATGCGTTGAAGGGTGCATCGCCTGAGGTAGCGGAGTTGTCAGAGGACTTCGCTTTGTTTTTGACGCAGCTCAGGGATGAGTTGCTCGGCGGGTGAACCGTTGAAAAAAACGAAAGCTGGGAGACATATCCCAGCTTTTTTATTTGTAGCAAACGATATTTTAATAAAATACTTGACATGTTGTGATTTGGTAATAGCTAAATAAGGTGGTTGTGCATTGACAAAATACTGAAAAAGTGTTAGCATCGCCTTTGTTACGTCATAAGAGCCTTTAGCTCTAAAGACCAAAGCTCTTTTAGAGCTGGCTGGGAGTATGGGAAATTAGAATGCTAGGTATTTCGGTTGGTTGGCATTGAGAGTCCGAGAAATTATGTGGACTTGGCCTAACCAACTTCTAACATTCTCACCAACATCCTGGCTAGGTTTAAAAGAGCTTTTTTGTATCCAGGACAGTGTAATTGTCAATTATTAATATATTGAGTCTTGACTTGATAATTAATATGTATTAACAATTGTTAGCTATGGCTGTTTATTATTTAGCGGTAGGTGCGATACGAGGGAATTCATCTCTCGCTAAAGATAAGACTTGATGCGGGAACGATCAGGGGCGGCAAATACGCTTCTGGTAGTACATTACAAATTTCGCGCGTGAGCGCGATCTATACCAACGAAACAAGAGAGGAGTCACGCCGGTGGGAGTGAGGAAACCGTTTGTGATGGGTGGTCTTCTTCTGCTCGTCGTGTGTAGCGTGATGACGCCGGCGCAGGCCGGAATCATCGCTACCATGACGACAGAAAAGGAGGTGTACGTGACACCGGAGTCGGTGAGCGTAAACCTCTTTACGGGCAATGC
>JAKJEK010000044.1 GCA_022705465.1 Patescibacteria group bacterium
ACTTATATACAATAGATCGTTATTGGCCCCTTCGTTCATCTTCCTCCTGAGTGCAATGTTATAATCCAAACCGAGAATTACCAAATTAAGTTAATAATACGACAAACAATAGAAAATATCCAATTAATCAATAAATAATTTTATTATCGCATGAAACAAGTTAACAAAAGCCCCGTGAGTGACGGGGCTAAGACTTGGCAACCAACTATGTTGGTTTTGGAGCGGGACCGGCATGGTTGTCCGGTCGCTTGATCTCAAACTCATCTTCCAGCTTGCCTTCGCAAGGAGGAATATTGATGGTAGGGCGATAGGGGCTCACGCGCTCCTCCCGCGGCTGTCGCTCGGCTTTGGCTGGCAACAGGCTGAACAGAGCGGCGAACGCTAGCGCTGACCATAGCACGGCGACTTGTTTCATGCTATCCTCCCCTCGGTTTCTGTTGTTTTTATAGCATAGGGCCGTTGCTTTATCAACTGCAATAATGCTAAAGGGCAATACACGCTGCCCTTGGTTTGCATCAGACAAAAGCTAGCTAGCCCTACTCGCTATCACCAAGTAGCCGCCGTAGCATATTGTCAAGCTGATCTTCTTGCGGTGCCGCTTTCCGATCGCGACACATCTGGCCCAACATAGCTGAGCTTATCAGATCCAAACCTCGATCGAGATGCTCCTCATGCGGGCTCGTGGAGCCCTGTTTGAGCGTGGTGTAAGCTGCCAACTCGATCAGTGTTAATGCTTGACTAAGCCTAACACCAATCAATCGACATTGCGCTGCCATTAACTCCCTTGATCCGCTCCGCCTAAGGTCAAGTAACTGACCACTCAAAACCGAAGCGAGTCGGATGGTGAGTCTCTCGGTCCCAGGACCAACGCTTTTCTTGCCTTGTATCCGAAGGATAACTATGCCGTCTTCGACGGCGTAATCAACGCCTCCTCCTGCCGATTCGAATATCACTGATCTCCCCTTCCTCCGAACCCCGTAGGACACATATTATTATCATATTTTATGCTACTTGTCAATCTCAGCGAGAGACAGCTATGGGGTTGATAATCTTGCCTAAAGGTGATATAGTTTCAGTTTGTTGAAGGGGAAGATGAATGATATTGCCAATAAGAACAGTGATGATTACGCTGGTTCTCGTCCTGGTGGTTATGCCCCAAGAAATCGAAAGGGAAGCTGCCAACTCGCTGGCTCTTGAGTTCGTGCAAACTGAATCGACGGTTCATAGACTAGCGCTGGTCGAGTCAACACAAAGACCGGTGGTTTTGAAAAGAAACCATAAGAAACCAGAACCCAAACACGCTGTCTACAAGCCAGCGAAGAAGTCTCTACAGGAGTTGACGCATCTGCGACCTGGTGACCTGGTCTCGCGCGGCAATAACCATTGCCGGGTGGTAAAGCGCCTAAACATGACCATCACAGCCTATCATCCAAACTGCCAGATCTGCGGCACCGGCCAGTTAACCAAGACAGGAAAGTCGGCTCTGCGGCCAGGGGTTGCGGTCGACCCACGTGTCGTGCCTTTGGGATCACTCGTCGCATTTAAAGACAATGGCAAAACAGTGGTTCTAAGAGCAGATGATACTGGCGGGGCGGTCCATGGGTACATAATTGATCGGCGCATGGCGTCACACTCCGAGGCAATACGATACGGAAGGCGGCGGAAAGTATCCGTCGTCATCCTGCAAGCTGTACAGTAATCAGCATGCAAAACAGAGCGGTTCACATGGTGGCCGCTTTTTATTAATGGCAATGATTGCTTAGTTGGTACCTGTCCAACGAACATCAACAAAAGATATAACTCCAAAGCAACCACCATTCTTTATACAATGTGGCACCTGGCAGACAGATAGGTTACTGAAAGCAAAATTGGTGGCACTATGATTGTGCCAAATTGAGCGAACCGAGAGACTTCCGGGTTGATATAATAACGCTAAACACGAAGTCTCTGTTTGATCAAAATAGTTGTGCCCTACTATCAGACAACTATACGGCGCCGGCAAAATATTTCCGTAATATTCTGTAAATATACACTAGGGAGTGCAAAACGTTATACCCCTTTGCAACGGCCGCCAGCGCAAGGTTGATGGATTTTCATAGTACCCTCGGAGTCCTCAATGTGTGCACTTCGTTCGCATTCAGAATCAAGACTATAGAATTTGTTTGTAGATGAAAACCTCATTGACCCTAAAGGGGGACTCTTTCCAGGGTGAGGGCTTAACCTCGGGTCGGGTCCCCTAAACTTATCTTGTCGCCAAGTCCAAGGTTCTAGACCCCTCCCTTGAGATAATAAAAAACGCCAACAACAATGTTGGCAACTTTTTATGGTACCCGCGGAAGGAATCGAACCTTCGACCCACTGCTTAGAAGGCAGTTGCTCTATCCACTGAGCTACGCGGGCATGTTATTAATTTGTGGTAATTTCTGAAGAAAAAATGGCGCCCTCAGAGGGATTCGAACCCCCGGCCTACTGATCCGAAGTCAGTCGCTCTAATCCACTGAGCTATGAGGGCGGATGGGGCGCACTATTTTTTGAACATTCATATTTTAACAGATAAGAAGCATTTTATCAACGTTATTTACAAAGAGATCACTCGGCAGTGTGGGCGATGGTTGAGGTTGTGGCAGGATTAGATAGAGACGCAAGGCATCAAACCTAACAGCTTACAGTTAGATTTGATGTTTTCTCTGTACTACAAAATTTGGACCAATCTTTTGGTCTGTTATTGTAAATTCCTACTAAATCAATAATAAATCTATGCCAAACAAAAAACAAGGTTAGCATGTCCTAACCTTGTTTTCCTGATCTTAGATGTTGCCTCTGAGCCTCTCGGCGCTCAAGATTCTTTCGACCGCTAAGACATAGGCGCTAGTTCGGAGGTCGATAGCACGGTCCTTTTTCTCGAAGACGTCTAGAACACGCGACCATGAAAGTTTCATCATCTCTTCCAGTTTACGTTCCAGATAGGCTTCATCAAGAAGGTTGCCGACTTTGTTCTGGGCCCATTCAAAGTAACTAACGATTACACCACCAGAATTGGCAAGAATGTCCGGGACAACCATGATTTTCTTTGACCACAAGACCTCATCTGCCTCTGGCGATACAGGCCCGTTGGCTAACTCGATGATATAGCGGGCTTGAATCCGATCAGCATTTTCCTTTGTAATCTGGTTCTCCAATGCTGCAAGAAACAGTATATCAGTCTTAAGTTCTAATAATTCCTCATTGGAAATCTTGTTTCCTTTGGTATAGGCTGCGACAGTACCTTCACGTTCTTTAGTTTCTGATACTTCAGCTAGATCCAGACCGTTTTCATTCATTATTCCGCCACGGCTATCTGAAACGGCAATAATCTTTAAGCCATCCTGATCCAACATGCGAGCAATATGAGCGCCAGCATTGCCAAATCCTTGGATCGCGACAGTTAGTTCTGTCTTATTTTCATTCATAGCATTAATTAACTCATTGGCAATAATAAAACCACCACGAGCTGTTGAATCGCTACGCAACGCTAATCCACCCAATTCAATCGGTTTGCCGGTGATCATGGCTGGCTGATGCTGGCCTATAATTTTTTCATACTCATCTAGCATCCAAGCCATAACTTGGGGGTTTGTGTAGACATCTGGCGCCGGAACATCCTTGTCCGGTCCCAGCACCTGGTGAAAAGCCTTGACGTAAGCCCGGCTAACTTTTTGGATAAACTCGGGAGACCTGCCTTTTGGGTTGAACTTTGCACCACCTTTACCACCACCATAAGGCAGTCCAGCCAAAGAATTCTTGAGTGCCATCCAGAAAGCAAGCGATCGAACTTCTCCCTCGGAAACATCCGGATGGAAGCGTATCCCGCCCTTACCAGGTCCAAGGGCATTGTTGTGAATAATGCGCCAGGCCGGAATCTTTTCACCTTCCACCTCGAGCTCAGTATGGCTAATCTTTTCTGAGCTCAACAACCGGTCAACCTCCCGGTCGGTTAAATTCATCACTCTTTGCAAAGACTTGATTCTTGCCTCTGCTGCTAAAAAAACATCTTCCATCTTGACCTCCCCACCAAAACTACACTCTTACTTTAATGGTTTTAGCCGTCTCGACCGATGTGCGCACACCGGTTTGGCGAGACAAATAACTAAAAATACTTTGAGCAGCGATCGCCCCCTCGGATGATGCGGTTATAACTTGCTTAAAATAATTTGATGCAGTAGTGATATCTCCGGCCGCATAAACACCATCAAGACTAGTGGATTGATCCGGCCCAACCACAACATAGCCCTTAGAGTCGGTCTCCAAACCAAGACTGCTAATAAGGGTTCTGTCGGGCTCCGCCCCAATTTCAATAAAAATTCCGTCAATGTTTAAGCTTGAAGCACCGTTGTATGGCTGATCGAGATCTATTCTCTCAACTCGGTTTGTACCATGAATCGCAGTAACATTAGTGTTGCATAAGATTTCAACCTTTTCGCTGCCACTTAGTAAATCGATCCAGGCAGGTTCACCCCTTAATTTTTCCCCTCGATAAATCAGGTAAACCTTCTTGGCGATTTCTGACAGATAAACTGCGGCACTAAGTGCCGAGTCACCACCACCAATCACGGCAACTGTTTTATTGCGGTAAAAGAAACCATCACAGGTGGCGCAGTATGCCACACCACGACCGCGAAGCTCCTGTTCACCCGGCACATTTAATGTGCGATGCTTGAGCCCGGTTGCCAATAATACCGACCGGCCGTATGTCTTATTTCCCTGTTCAGTTGTTAAACAAAAAGTGCCGTCAGTACGCCTTTGGATATCCACTATACCTTCATAGAGTTCGCTGGCTCCAAGATTTTTAGCATGCTGCTGCATTTTCATCATCAACTCAAGACCACTGATTTCATCTTCAGTTGGATAATTACAAACCTTGTGTGATTCACCAATCAGTCCACCCATCAGCTTTCCAATCACCTGATTTTTCAACTTATAGCGGCTAGCATAAATACTTGCAGTATAGCCGGCTGGCCCCATTCCAACAATTACGATGTCATACATGCTCTTGTCCATATGTTGTCCTACTTTTTCCAAGGTGACTAATAATTTACACCAACTCAACAATCTTGAGTATCGCCCCGACCCTCTCTATCTCATCATCAACAATCTTGTAGCTTTTTGTTTTTCCGCACCGGGTTTCCTCAACTACCCCAATTTCACGAAGTTGCTTTAAATGGTACGAGACAAGATTTTTAGGTATCCCTAACGTCGCCACAAGGTCGCAACCACACGTGTTTTCACGGCACTCGTATAATGACTTTAAAATGAGAACTTTGTTTTCCGAAAAGAGAGAAAGTAGTTTTTTGTTTTTGTCGTTTAGCATTAAAGCGCCTTATCGATAACTATTAATACAGTTCAATCATATTTGAACTGTTTGCTCTTGTCAATAGGTCAACAGCAAACCTAAACAAGCCGCTCATGCAGATTGTTGCCGTATTAGATATTATTCGCAAGCTTGCTATCGTTTACGTTTATATTCATCCTTTTTAGCTCTCATTTCCTCCTTGGAAAGATCGGGTTCATCTTTGTATACAGAGTTTAACAAGACATCAAGGGAACCCTCTTTGCGAGCGCGTCTGATTGCTTCGTGCGTGATAATGTCGCCGGTATTTAAGATAATATTATCATCTTGATCGTAAATTACCCTTGTGACCGGTCGACCGACAGCAGCTTTGACTCGCCGTTCTTCCACCTCGCTACCTGCCCTACCCCACAGCTCTGAGGCGGTATTTTTAACTTTTGACCATGTATCCTTCGCCTGGTTTTCGAGGTCTTTACCCTTATCACCCTTAGTATACTGGCTGGTTGTCTTTTGAACCTTTCTCCCGATTTCTGCGGTCGCACTTTTGGCTTCGTGCGCATAAGATTCGGTACGCTGCTTAGTCTTCTCCCACAGTTCCTTTAGTCCACCCTTGTTCTCCTCGATTAGATTCACTGTATCATTTGGAACAAAGACAACGTCGCCGCCCACTTTACTGATTTCAGAAATTGGTAAAAACGGCTTTCCTCGATAGGCATCCGCAAATAGGCCGCCCGTTACAACAAACCCATCAACCTTGCCGTCATTCTCGCGAAACAAGATGTCATCAATCTCACCGAGATCTTTGCCATCTTCTGTCATAATTTTTTTTCCCATTACAACGTTCTCTTTTGACATGAGCTGGCCGATTTTTGAGTCTTTTGCTACCTCAATGATTGCATCTTTATCTTTAACAGTGACGGCATCTGGACCAATCGCTTTAATTCTGGCAAACGGAATAACCTTGGCGTCAGCCAACACCGTCCCGCTCTCAGCAACAATAGCGATAATCTCATGCGTTTTCGGGTCAAAAACAGTATCGTCTACACGATAAATAACTTCTCCTTCGTCGTATGTAATGATTGGTTTATTTTTCAATTCACTTGCTCTATACATTATTATTGCCTCCAGATCACAACTAAGTAGTTGTACATGTTTGAGCCAAAGTCTCCCCCCAGTCTCTATGCTACGCTACCCACCAGCGATGAAAATATTGGTTTGTGCCGTATCGCGTTATGGTGTATGCAGATAGACGATTTGCAACAAAATCTAAATCAGTTTGTTCCAGAATCCAAGATGTGGCAGGTTCAAGTCCTACTAGTCTTTAAGATGAAAAAATCGCTTTTTGCAAAGCGATTTTTTCATGGGGTAGCTAGTGGGACTTGAACCCACGGCCTCCAGAGCCACAATCTGGCGCTCTAACCAACTGAGCTATAGCCACCATGTGAAAGTTTTACATTGGAGCGGGTAGCGGGAGATCTCACGCGCGAATTTTATTCGCTTCTAGAAACCCACGGTTTCTAGTATCTTCCTCTGCGGGAAAACAACTGTTTTCCCGACCCCTTTCATGTCCGACTCCCTGATCCTATACCCAATGTAAAACTTCCAACAAGTGGAAATTTTACATTGGAGCGGGTAGCGGGAGTCGAACCCGCATCTCAACCTTGGAAGGGTCGCATAATAGCCGCTATACGATACCCGCAATATTGACTTAAATAATTGTAACACAATGGTCGGGGTGCCCAGACTCGAACTGGGGACCTCCGCGTCCCAAACGCGGCGCTCTAGCCAACTGAGCCACACCCCGAACTTGCTATTACCCTCACATAACACGGATATTCTACCCGAAATACCTGGCAAAGTCAACGAAATGGACTGGTCCAATACATCGTGGACACTTTACTTGCTAAAGTTTGTCTTAAAATACTCCATAGGTGTTAGGTAATTCAAGGCCTGATGAGGCCTGTAATTGTTGAACTTCCACATCCAGTATCTTGC
>JAKJEK010000045.1 GCA_022705465.1 Patescibacteria group bacterium
GTATCGCCATGTCTCCGATTGATTGACCAAGACTACTCAGCCCGAAAAACATGGTGATGGCTTTGGCTATTGGGATGAATATATAAGCCCATAAGGGTGGGTATGAATAGCCATATAAATCATAAAGGTCAAAACCGGTAATTACTGTGATAGCCGTTTGGTACCAGTGATAGGTGTCGGCCGGCCAGCTGGTGTAGGGCATTAGTACCAAGCGGATCACTAAACCGATAACTAAAATGTATATGGTTTTTTTAGTCACGGCTGTGTCTCCGGTTTGATCGTTTTTTGTTCTCTAGCCTTAAGCGAAGGACAGTAATTAGCGCTTCGTTAATGATACCTCCGGACATTTTGGTTTCGCCTGCTTGTCGTTCTTTGAATACGATAGGCAATTCAATAATGGATGGATTGGCAGAGCAAAGAGCTTGGTTTTTTAAACTGATCTGAAAAGCGTAGCCGTTTGGGTGGTCGTTTGTAGTTAAACCCATTTGTTCCAACAGGGTACGATGCCAACAACAGTATCCTGATGTCCAGTCCTTGATTTGATTGCTTATTAGGGTTTTCGCGTATAGGTTACCAAGCCAACTAAGTAGGTATCTTTTTTTGTTCCAACCAATGACTTTACCGTTGGAAACATATCGTGATCCTATCACTAATTCGGTCGTTTGGCTCCGCTCTATGAGTAGCGGGATAAGGCTAGGGTCATGAGAGAAATCACAGTCCATCTGTATGATTCGGTCGTATCGGTGCTTGATTGCATACACAAAGCCGGTAAGATAAGCCGGGCCCAGGCCGGTTTTGTGCGATTGCTTGAGTAAATGGAGATTTGGGTACCAGGATTGCATCTCCCGAACAATTTTCCAGGTGTGGTCGGGGGAGCTATCATCGACAACTAGTATGTGAGTCGAAGGGCTTACTCTGAAGATAGATTCAACCATCTGGCGAATATTGTCTTTTTCATTGTAAGTGGGCAATATGACAATTGTTTTCATCGTTACTTATTGGTGGAATTAGCAATAAAGATGTAGGTTGGCGCAGTAAATTACAGGTCGGGTTTGCTGGTTGAGCGGTTAAAAGGCATGCTTTCGGACTAATTAACTGGAATTATGTGCTTAATGAGATGGGAATTGGTAATCTGATTCTCAACATAGATAATAGCGATAGCTGCTGTCTGATTGGGTAATTGCAAGTTATTAACTGACCAATCACCAGTCGATTGGGAATTGTTCAGTTTAATAATATTGAGGTTCGAGGGATGGGTGATGTCTATTACTTCAGATTTAAGAATCTTGGCGATATCAAGGCTAATGGTTCTGGCAGCGTTATCGAGGAGTTCGGATGAGAAAATGATATAGCGGCCTTTGTTGTGTTTGACCATTGAGATGCTAGTGCGGCTGTAATCAGGGGTTGCGGGATTGCTAACTCTGCCTAGTACCATTGCGTAAAAGTCAGTTTGTTTCTGTGTATCTTGGTGTGCGGACGATCGCGGGGTGGGGTTTTCCATAAGTTTTGCCATTGGACTGCGGTAAATGTTTCTGTGCATGGTATTAAAGGCAGAACCGTAAAGTGATGGCGAGTTACCAACCAGTCTTTGAGTTGATGGTGGCAGGTCATATGGAAAATAGTAACCGCTTAGTCCAAGAGTTGTGGTGCCGGATCGGCCAAGATATCTGGTATGTTCTTGGGTTTTGGGTGTTAGGGCATATTCACCTGGGGTGGCGCCAATCCAGATTAAAACTCCACCATTAATTACCCACTGGTCGAGCATTTTCCATCCATGCTCATCGGAGTAAAGTATGTCCGGAATGCCTCCGCTGGCCATGATTATGACTGACTGTTCAGCGGTGCCATCAGCGTTTTCGCGTGCAATCTTTTCTTTTAAGCCGTTGGCGTCAACGATTTCGGCATTGTCGTCGACATCGTGGGATTTGAGGTATTCGCTAGCAAGGGCAACAAAATTACTGTGAGTGATTGGCGAAGTGAAGACAGTGTGATAGCTGGCGTCCTGATATAAGGCAACCTGTCGTTTGGTGGGTTGCTTTGCTAGCGGAACCACAATGATCTTTCCATTGCGCCTATTCTCTGGTGCGAGGGTATAGTTGAAGCTTAAACTATGCTTATCGCTGGCTTTTGTAATAACAACTTGATCGATTGTGAATCGAATATCTTTTTGGGGAAGCAGGGTAGTAATGTTTCCGGCGAAAGCGATAAGCATGATAACAACAAGCGCAACCAGGTGGGGTTGGTGCTTGAGTGAACGAATCGGGCGGATTCTAATTTTTGCGAAAATGCGCGGCATTGAGGAGAGCAGCTCCTTTGTTTATAAAAACAGCTGGAAGCGTTAAGCCAAGCTGTCGCAAGGATTTAATAACCAAGACAAAAATTATAAGGAAGTTGATTCCGCTGGTAATTAGGTAGACGTTTTTAGTTGGATTGGTTCTCCAGTATTCCCAGATTTCTGCCGAATGGATGACATTATTGTTAATTTGCTGGAGATCAATCAGCGAGGTATTGACGGCAAGGGGATACAACAGCGCTTGCCAGGCGAAAGTCCAAAGTAACAGGTAGTGAGCGACACCGCCAATTGTTATTGCCCAGAAGAAAAACCTATATTTATTAGACAGGGAAACCTGAAGCGCCAACAACATGATAACCGAAATATAATACTGAGGATTAGCCAGGCCGGAGTAAAGGGAAAAAGTTACGATCAGGATGGCGATATGGCCGGTAATGATCGATTCGGTATCAAAAGATATGCGCCGTACCATCAGGGGAATGGTGAGGATAGCCAGCAGCGCAAGATACTTAATGGCGTAAACCAATGGTAGGTACGAGGTGGCAAGTGATTGGTAAATGGTTGGTGATTGAGCGATAAACCAAATATTCATGCCGCCCTTAAGTAGGTCGGTTTGCGACCGATCAAGGAGAACATCCCAAATGCTCGGATGCAGGTGGGGTATGACGAAAACAGCAATTGGGATGAATAGGCCAGCCAGCAAGTGGAGCATGGCTTTTTTCCGTCTTTCGCCTTGGTTGGACGAGTAACAGATGACTAGATATAAAGGCAGTAAAAATACCGGATACAGTTTGAACAAGGCGGCGATGGCGAGCGAGAGACCGGACATAAAGTACTTTTTTTCCAAGAGAAAGGTAATGGCAATTAGAATCAGTGCGGCTGGTAGCACATCGAATTGGCCGATGACAGAACTAGTGAAGATAACAAGAGGATTGAGATACCACATAGCGAAAACTTTCTCTGCCCGCAGTAGACTGGTTGGCCTGGCAATTAAAAATAACATATAGGCAATAGCGGTATCCGCAAGAATTAGAGGGATTTTATAGCCAAGATTAAAGGCGGGCGAGGTGATAAAACCGATTGTGTTTGGATTATTAATTGTCGCGTCAACCATGCCTTGCACGTATCCACCAAGTGCCGCCGCCCCTGAAAAGAATGTGACCACTTTACCGACTAGTAGTAAAACAAATGCCCAAAGCGGAGGATAGGAAAAGTTGCCAAATTCGTACAGTCGGTAACCATTAAGCAGGTCATTGGTGACACTAAACCAGGCAAAGGCTTCTCTTGGCCAGCTGGTGTATGGGGCGATGAGCAAGCGCAGAAGGAGGCCGAGGATTAATATTGTCCAAACCCGTTTAGTCATTAATACTCCAAGCGTTTGTGAATTCGAGATGAAAGGCACGAAAAATATGCCGAAGAAACAGCGGCAAGTGAACTATACTTACTACTATTATTACTCACTTTTTGAGTAGTTGTACACTCTTATATTATAGGTTGTTGGCATTATTCACGATACCGGTTTGAGGGGGTGGATTGCTTTTGCTATTATGGAGAAGCTAATTTGGTCTATTAATATCTAAGATAATACTGGACGTATTGCTAGTTGGACGGCAATGCGACTATATAGTTTTGATTCATCATGAGAAATTCGGGAGAGAATAAGCCAAAAGTATCAATTGTCATACCTTCGTTTAATCGAAGACAATTTTTGCCGGAGACGATCGAATCAGTAGTCTCACAAACTTTTACTAACTGGGAATGCTTGGTGGTGGACGATCGTTCCACTGATGATACCGGTAAATTGATTCAAGAGAGGTTTGGCCGCGATCCGAGGGTAATTTTTGTCACAAGGACAAGACCAGTTAAGGGCGCATGTGCCTGCAGAAACGAGGGATTGGAACGGGCTCGTGGGGATTATGTGATTTTTTTGGATTCGGACGATATTCTATTGCCGATTGCATTAGAGAATCGGGTGCAGATAATGGATAATAATTCAAAAATTGATTTTGCCGTGTTCCCCTACTATGTGTTTCGCAAGACGATTGGTGATAAAGGATCTGCCTGTCGTTTAATGCCGTCGGAGTCAAGCGCATTAGACCGGTTTTTAGCGTGTCATACGCCGTGGCAGACGACCGGCCCAATCTGGCGAAGGAAGTCTTTGGACAAGATTGGCGGGTGGGCAGAGGATTTGCCGAGTTGGCAAGACTGGGATCTGCACATCAGGGCGTTGCTTGGCGATATGAACTACAAGGTTGTTAATGAACCTGATTACTATTGGCGAATTACCAGGACTGGTTCAATTACCTGGGCTTCGGTATTTTTACCCCATCACTTGCGATCACATGAACAAATACTAATTAAGATGGTTGAGCGCTTTTGGCAGGCAGGCAAGTTAAATGCTGCCAGATTACAACGGATTGTTCGATTGTTGGCTTGGGTTGCAGCTCAGTGGGCTAGCCAGGGCAATGCCGCCGAAGGAGTACGAATTTGGCGCTTGTGTCGCAAACATCGGCTAATCGGTGTTTGCCAATATTGGCGCGGATTAGTTTGTTTTCGATTGTTGCCAATGTCTTTTGGCAACCGGTATATCAGAAGGGTAATGAGGGTATTGCTATTGATGGATATTGAGATGGGGCTAGGCAGGACCAGAATCATTAGCGATCAAGCAGTGGAAAATATACAACAATCTTGGAGATTATAGCTTTGGTTATTGGTATATGACAGAGATGGATGATATTTACAATAAGGCCAAAATGTGATATAATAAAAGGGTTTAGTACGTGAGAGGGGGGTGCGAACATGCGATGGCTGGTGTGGCTGGCAGTGCTTTGCACTGCTTCGTTTGTTCCGGCGGGGGCCGAGGAATTGGTCCTCTGGCCGGTGGCACCGAGGCCCAGCGACTCTGCTGTGCTCGAACTCCGGCCGGCGGGTGAAACGGTGGTGATCAGAGAGGTGAGGGAACCGCCTTCGCTTCGTAATATGCCGCCGAAGCCTGAGTGGGCGATTGACCCGGAGGCTCGTCGCCAGGCGGTCGAGGATGGTAAGCGGTGGCTGGCCGAGTGCCGGCAGGGTGACTTCACGCACATCATGGAGCTGATGGTGGCGTGCAAGACCTATTCGCTGACTTACACTGAGCTCGAGGCTGAGCCGCGCGAGGTTTGCTCCTATTTCCACAGGAGCCAGCTGGCTTTGTGCCGGCGGTGGCTGGCCGAGTGCCGGCAAGGCAACTACGAGAACGCGATCCGATTGATCGAGGAGAGGATAGCGTTCGGTTTTTCTGACCGGCAGCTCGGGGCAAAGAGGGGGGAGTTGCGGCTGTATGTAGATCGCAAGCTCGCCCCTCCAAGGTGACGACAACACTTAGGGCCTGGCATTATGCCAGGCCCTCTTTTTGCTGCATTGGATATTTGGTGTTTTTAGTTAAAGATGTGTAGAATGATGACGGTGAAAAATGCTGAATAACTTGGACTAAAATGGAGAAATAAATGAGCGTTATTGATCCTTATGGCGGAAGGCTCGTCAATTTGCTTGTTGTGGGTGAGGAACTTATGCAGTTGGCAGAGCAGGCGAGTAAATTGCCGTCATTACAGATTTCCAACCGGGCAGCGTGCGATCTGGAGTTGTTGTCGGTGGGCGGATTTTCGCCACTGGATCGATTTATGGGCAAGAAGGATTATCAACGGGTGGTAGCTGAGATGCGTTTGGCGGATGGTGCGCTCTTTCCAATTCCTGTGACATTGGCGGTTGATGAAGCTGATTTGTTTGGAATAAAGGACCAAGTAGTATTGCGTGATCAGTATAACAATCCGTTGGCGGTAATGCGAATTGAAGAGACTTTTGACTTTAACCCGGAGGAGGAGGCGGAGCAGGTATTGGGTACGACCGACACGGCTCATCCGCTGGTGTCTGAGATGGGTAAGTGGGGAAAGGTTTACATTTCGGGCGAATTGAGGGTATTGCGTTTACCGAAACATCATGATTTTGCTCATTTGCGGCATACACCGGCTGAGGTTAGAGCGATTCTTGATGAGCTTGGTTATGATAAGGTAGCGGCATTTCAGACACGTAATCCTTTGCATCGGGCTCATGAGGAGTTGGTAAAACGTGCGGCCGAGGAGATTGGCGGAGCGTTGCTGATTCACCCAAGCGTGGGTATGACTAAGCCGGGTGATGTTGATCATTACGTTAGAACCAGAATCTATCACACTTTAGTTGATCGATATTTTGATAAATCGAGAACCGTATTGAGTTTGCTGCCATTAGCAATGCGAATGGCCGGTCCGCGGGAGGCTTTGTGGCATGCGATCATTCGGCGAAATTATGGTGCCTCCCATTTTATTGTGGGGCGGGATCACGCTGGTCCGGGCAAGAATAGCAAAGGCGATCCATTTTATGGCCCGTATGAAGCTCAGAAATTGTTGGGCAAATACGCTAGCGAGATTGGGATAACACCGGTACGCTTTAAAGAGATGGTATATGTTGCGGACGATGATTGTTACGAGGAGCGGGAAAAGGTTTCACCGCACAAAAGAATTGTGTCAATTTCCGGAACTCAAGTGCGGGACGACTATTTGTCAATAGGAAAGATTTTGCCGGAGTGGTTTACCCGGCAAGAGACAGCCAGAATTCTGGCGGAGGCCTATCCGCCAAAACACAAGCGGGGTCTCTGTGTGTGGTTTACCGGTTTGAGCGGTGCTGGCAAGTCGACTGTTGCTGAAGTGCTTTCGCATTTACTAATGGAGTACGGTCGTGCCAACACAGTATTGGATGGCGATGTGGTGAGAACGCATCTATCTAAGGGTCTAGGTTTTAGTAAGGAGGACCGCAGAATAAATGTTTTGCGGATCGGTTTTGTGGCTAGCGAAATAGTGCGGCATAACGGGGTGGCGGTG
>JAKJEK010000046.1 GCA_022705465.1 Patescibacteria group bacterium
GCCACAGCCAAGCCCACACCCTTAATTGCAGATAGACCAAAACGGATATTTCCGCTTTCTCTCACCACGCCGAACTCTACAAACGACTCGTTGACCGATGGTGGCAGAACCTTGATGTTCATTCTCTCGCACTCACCAATGTCAATTGCCAGTTTGTCTAGGTCATCCTGATTCGACGTCATCAAGGCAGCCATAAATGCTGATGGGTAATGAGCCTTAAGATAGGCTGTCTGATAAGCAATCAAGGCATAACATGCAGCGTGAGATTTGTTGAAGGCATATTGGGCGAAGTCTTTCATTGCCTGGTACAAGTCTTCAGCAATTTGCTGATCAACATCGTTTTTTATGCATCCTTCAATAAATTCTTTACCCATCTTTTCCATCAGTGCGGCGATCTTTTTACCCATGGCTTTACGCAAGGCATCAGCTTGGCCACCGGTAAAGCCAGCCATATCTTTGGACATCTGCATGACCTGTTCCTGGTAGACGATAATGCCATAAGTATTTTCGAGCGCTGCCCTTGCCTTCTCGTGAACATAAGTAATTGGCTCTTGCCCATGTTTACGGGCAATGAATTTATCGATCCATTGCATTGGACCCGGGCGATAGAGCGCGACCATGGCGATAATGTCTTCGAAAACTGACGGCCTTAGCTCCTTTAGATATCGCTTCATTCCATCGGATTCCAGCTGGAAAACACCAGTTGTTTCGCCGCGTGATAACAACTCGTATGTTGATCGGTCATTAAGCGTTAGGGTATCGATGTTGAGATCTATTTCCTGTATTTTTCGGATGATTCGTAAAGCATTTTGGATAATCGTCAAGTTTGTTAAGCCAAGGAAATCCATCTTCAATAAACCCAAATGTTCGATCGGGTTCATTGAATATTCGGTTACGACCGAGATGTCGCCCTTAGCCGCTTCCTGGAGGGGTAGGTATTCTGTTAACGGTTCCTTAGAGATCACCACACCGGCCGCATGGACAGACGCGTGCCGCACCACTCCTTCTAGTCTTGACGCAATATCTATGCACTGCTTAACTTGCGGATTACTATTATACAGATCTTTGAGTTCGGCAATATTCTCCAAGGCATCTTTCAATGACATTCCGCCAGGACCAGATGGAATAAGCTTGGCGATAGTGTCCACTTCGGTGTAGCTCATACCCAGAACCCGCCCGACATCACGCACGGCCATTCTGGCAGCCATTGTACCAAAGGTGATTATTTGGGCTACATGGTCACGACCATATTTATCGCACACATATTCAATCACTTCGTGGCGCCTAGAGTCAGCGAAATCCATATCCACATCCGGCATGGAGATACGGTCGGGGTTTAGAAAACGTTCAAAAAGGAGATCGTATTGCAAAGGCTCCAGATTAGTAATGTTAAAAGCGTAGGCAATAATTGATCCGGCCGCTGAACCGCGACCGGGGCCTACTGCAATTCCATGGTCTTTAGCCCACTGGACATAGTCGGCCACGATAAGAAAGTAACCGGCGTAACCCATCTTAAGAATAACGCTTAGTTCATACTTTGCGCGTTCCCATATTTCCGGGGTTATCCTTAGTATTTCTGCGGTTGGACCAGGCACTGTCTCTTTCGGCACATCTTCCGGACCATGACCGGCAATTTCGCTGTTACATTGCTGGGCGATGAAGAATGGGTTGCATAGCTCAGCCAAAGTTTCTTTAGTGATCGACTCCGAACCATATCTCCAGTTTAATCCAAGGTAGGCCGATTCCAGGAAGAAGCTTTCAATGGTGTATCCTTCAGGTACGGGAAAATGAGGGATGATAATACCGCCAAGCGAAAGGTGCAATTCGCATTTTTCGGCAATCTCTAGCGTATTTGTAATCACCTCCGGATGACCTGGAAAATTTGCCAACATTTGCTCTGTCGTCATCAGCGAGTAGTCATCGTCCATCATTGACATGCGGTTGGTATCACTCAGGGTTCGCCCAGTTTGTAGGCAAATAAGGGCATCTTGGGCGATTGCATCCTCTTTGTCTACATAGTGAGTGTCGCACGTGGCCACAACCTTCAGGTCGAACTCTTGAGCCAACTGAAACACAATTTCATTAACCCTGTCTTGTTCGCGGATTGAGGGATGTTTCTGTACTTCTAAGTAAAAATCACCCTTATCAAAGATCTCAAGATACTCCCTAAGAGTCTCCCGCCCCTTCTCAATATCTTCCAGCGCTTTTCGCGGCACCTCACCCTGCAAGCAGGCAGAAAGACCAATTAGTCCCTTGGCATATTTCCTTAAGGTGTCTTTATCAATGCGTGGTTTATAGTAATAGCCCTCAAGGTGGGCGATAGATGTTAGTTTGAGGAGATTTTTATAACCATCCTCGTTTTTCGCAATTAGCACGAGGTGGTAAGGATGAGCGTCGATTCTTGGAGTTTTATCCTTAAGAGTTCTAGGGGCAACGTACGCTTCCACACCAATTAAGGGCTTAATCCCTTGCTTTTCGCACTCTTCAAAAAATTCCACTGCCCCGTGCATAACACCGTGATCGGTTAATGCCAAGGCAGTTTGACCATCGGCCTTTGCTTTGGCGATCAGGTCCGGAATCTTGCCCATGCCGTCCAGCATGGAGTAATGGCTGTGAACATGGAGGTGAACAAATTTTCCGCTATATTCCTCACTCATAAATGTTGTGTGTGACAATACTTAAAAAATATGGTATGATTAACTGGTTGTGAATACGAGTACGATAAAAAATTTATATGCTTTTGTTTTGGGGCGGGAACAGAAGTTTGCCCTGGAAGAGTTGAAGGCTGTTTTAAGCCGTCATAATTTTATTTTTGACATAAACAGTTTATCCGGAAATATAGTATTTCTCAACTTACCCTCAGCTAACGAAGCATCAATTGCATCTCTGACCCAACAATTAGCCGGTACCATCAAGATATTTCGGATTACTGCTGACCGCTCTGGGGATTTGGCCGACCAGGTTTACGCCACGGTTCAACAGGAGCGCCCGAAGATTTCAGGTAAATTAAACTTTGGTCTTTCCTCGTATGCCCAGGATGTCGGAATTAAATTAGTTAGAGCAGTTGGCATTGAAGTTAAGTCTCTGATCAAGCAAGAGCAATCAGTCCGCTTTGTTTCTCCGCAAGACGGTAAAGAACTATCATCAGTAGTTGTGTTAAAAAACCATTTAGTTAATAAAGGGGTGGAAATTGGGATTTTCCCGCAACATGTAGGGGTGCTAGTCGCTTTAAACGATCCGGAAGCCTGGTCTAAGCGGGATTATGGCAAGCCGGCCGGTGATAAATACTCCGGAATGGTTCCTCCAAAGCTTGCCAGGATGATGGTTAATATCGCGTTGGGTGAAGTGGCAGCAGACGCCAGTCGACCATCGTCCCCAAACTGCCTGGTTATTGATCCTTTTTGCGGATCTGGCAACATTCTTACTGAAGCGCTACTGTCCGGTTGTAGCGTTCTGGGATCAGATATATCGGACAAAGCTGTCAACAATACCAAGAAAAATCTGGATTGGCTGGCGCAGTCATATCCAGATGTTCAATCTTTGTATCGGCAAGTGCGTCGGGCCGATGCTACCTCTGCCAACTTAACCCCGATGGAGCCTATACCACGTGGTACAACAGTTGTTATTACTGAGCCGTACCTTGGGTCACCTAAGAAGTTTAATCCATCCTACATCGAGGCAAAAAAAGAGTATGCAATGGTACGGGATTTGTACCTCTCGTTTTTCAGAAATGCTCGTCAGCTTAAAGCACAATCGCCGGTTTTTCTGGTCATATTTCCCCTCGTTGCCCTTCGTGACGGTTCTGCGTACTCTCTATACAACCAGAGTGTTGACGAAATCCGACGTTTAGGCTATACTCAAATTCGTGAACCTTTAGTTTATGGTCGAGAATATCAAGTGGTGAAACGACAAATCGTCCTGCTTGCATTACAGAACGATTTTTAGTGACGCCGCAAGGCAGAAAGAAAAAGGAGAAGTCTCATGTCAAAGAAAAAAGCAGCAGGTAGTACCAGATTGGGTCGAGATTCCGTCGCCAAACGTCTTGGCGTCAAGGTTTTTGGTGACCAATCCATTTCAGCCGGCGGCATCATTGTTCGCCAGCGTGGTACCAAATTTCATCCAGGACAGAATGTCGGGGTAGCCAGTGATGACACCCTCTTTGCCCTGGCTGACGGTACGGTTAAATTCCAGGAGAAGCGAGTGTTGGCATTTAACGGCAATAAACAAAAGAGAAAATTCGTGCATGTTTTGCCGATCGAAGGCACAACAAGCTCTAAATAATTTAAACAAGTATTAAGTGAAAAGAAGCAGATATCATGGAAAAGATTCTGGAAAAATATGCAAAGAAAAATCCACCTGCAGTTCAGACCGGCGATACAGTGCGTGTTCACCTGTTAGTGCGGGAGGCTGGCAAGGAACGTATCCAGGTGTTCGAGGGATTGGTCATTGCCGTTAAGCATGGTGCTGGCCTTGATGGAACCTTCACGGTGCGAAAAGAATCATTTGGCGTTGGTGTGGAGAGAGTTTTCCCTCTGCATAGCCCGCGTATAGCCAAGGTAGAGCGCGTGAAGCAATCCAAAGTTCGTCGCAGCAAGCTGTACTATATGCGTGACCTCACCGGAAAAATGGCCCGCCTTAAGGATTTAAACCGCGATTATCATGTATGGGAAGAAAAGGACGCGGAAGAAGAGCTCGCTAGAATTGCCGAAGAGAAAGCCAAAGAGGCTGCTGAAATGGAAGCTAGAAAAAAGGCTGAAGAAGAAGAGGTGGAGCGAAAAGCCCGTGCTGCTGCAGGCGACCGAATTAAAGAGTAGATCGAACTATTAAAAAATACACCGGAAGTTTCACTGGTGTATTTTTTAATAGTTTTCCCTTAGCCAAACATAAATTATCGAGGGCAAATAATACTGCCCTTCGTAATATTGACGAGTAATATCTCATTCGATACACTGTGTCAGGAATGATGACATCGAGCAATTACCCAGAACTTATTAAGTCCCTCAGTTTTGTCGGCTTAGATAATGACCGCGCCGCAGTATACTTGGCGTGTCTTGAAATTGGTCCCAGTCCTATTTGGGATATCCACCAAAAAAGCGGCGTTAAAAGGCCAACCTGCTATGTAATCCTCGATGAGCTTGCTAATGCCGGGATAGCGCATAAGGCCAGCGATGGTAAAAGAACTATTTTTTCAGTGTGCAGTCCACGCGATTTGCTTAGGCAGATGGAGGAGAAAAAGCAGGGTTTTAGCCAGTGTTTGAGCCAGTTGGAGGCTATCGCCTCGAAGTCACTCCAGAAACCGGAAATTAGCCAGCATGAGGGTGTTGAGGGTGTTCGATCGGTTTACGATGCAATGCTGAATCTGCCCATGAATGACAGTATCGCCTTTTATAGTGCCGGTAAATTTGAGCTTGCTTACTCCAATTACTTTAAGGAATGCCTGACAGAATGGAGTAAAAAAAGCATTGATGTCAGAGGCCTGATGCCAGCAACAGCAGAAGCAAAGCTGTTTATTGGTGAGTGTAATGCCACTGGCCTGACTGAACTACGTCATATACCATACCACCGTTTTTTTCCTAAAGTCGACACCTATATCTTCGGTGACTCGATTGCACACATCGCTTATGGTGATCATCAGCCCTTCGTGACAATCACTAGAAGCCCAAGTTTGATTCTTGATGAGAGAGACCGTTTCGAGATTATTTGGGAGAGTGCTAACAGGTAGCAACAGCTATGTTAGACAAGACTCGTAATAAAGAGACCGGCAATTTGGGTGAAGACGCCGCAGTGCGATTTTTGCAGTCCCGAGGATATCGGATTCTTGGGCGCAATCTTAATTTTTCATGTGGCGAAATTGATGTATTAGCCGAGGATCATCGAGTCATTGTTATTGTTGAGGTCAAAACGGTTCGGGGTGCAGCCTTTGGTCCAGCTCAAGAGCTAGTTAGACGCAGGAAACAAGAGAAGTTGAGGCAATTAGCTAGTCTAATTGGTCAACAGCATCCCAATTCATCTCTAAGAATAGATGTGGTTGCTGTCGACTACTCTACTAGCCCGCCCGCCATTGAACTAATTCAGAATGCTGTGAACTGATTCATCTTTCCTTTTCCTGTCAAATTTGCTACTCTATTACCATGATTAGAACACGTTTTGCTCCTAGCCCTACCGGCGAACCACACATCGGAAATATTCGTTCTGCCCTGTTTGCCTATTTGTTTGCCAAACATAATGACGGTCAATTTTTGTTGCGCATTGAGGACACCGACCGTGATAGATTTGTTCCTGGTGCCACCGAGCGGATCATTGAGGCGCTTCAGTGGCTCGGCATTGTACCAGATAATCTTAACCATCCGGTCATACAATCAGAACGCAAAGAGATATACAAACAATATGCTCTACAACTGGTTGAGAAGGGTGCGGCTTATGTTTGTGATTGTACTAAAGAAAGGCTAGATGAACTCAGGCAGACCCAGGAGGCACAGAAACTTCCCCCGGGTTACGACGCGCATTGCCGCGGCTTAAACTTATCGTACCACGAGGGCTGTACAATTCGTTTGAAAATGCCGGACAGCGGCAAAATTGTTGTTAATGACCTAATCCGCGGCAAAGTTGAGTTTGATGCCGCCCTGCTTGACGATCCCATTATTTTGAAATCAGACGGTTTTCCTACCTATCATCTGGCAGTTGTTATAGATGATCACGAAATGGGCATCACCCACACCATTCGGGCTGAGGAATGGCTTCCATCTACACCAAAGCACCTTGTTTTATATGGAGCTTTTGGCTGGCAGCCGACTGAATTTGCCCACTTGCCGATGATCTTGGGGCCCGATCGCAAAAAGCTGTCCAAGCGTCACGGTGCAACTGCTGTTTTAGATTATAGGCAGGCCGGCTATCTTCCTGAGGCTATCGTTAACTTCATTGCTCTCCTGGGGTGGAACCCCAAAGATGAGCGCGAAGATTTTACTCTTGATCAATTGGTAAAAGAATTTACTCTAGAAAACGTTAACAAAGCTCCAGCCGTA
>JAKJEK010000047.1 GCA_022705465.1 Patescibacteria group bacterium
GAGGATGTCTTGCAGCTAGGCGTGTTTAAGGTTTCGACTTTCCGCTTGACTCATAGCATTCCACAATCGATGGGCTTTGCCATTGATACCCCGGAAGGATTAATCGTTTATGCTACCGACTGGAAATTCGATCACACTCCTGCCGATGGTTTACCAGCAGATTTTCCGGCACTGGCCTCTCTGGGTGCCAAAAAACCGCTCGTCTTGTTTTCTGAGTCAACCAACGTTGAAAAACCAGGTGTATCCGTTTCCGAAAAGGAAATTGAAGACTCGTTGCACAAAATTATTGAGTTTGCTCATGGACGTGTTATTGTCTCCACCTTCTCGACCCTTATCTCCAGAATCCAGCAGGTGTTGAATGTGGCTCGCAAACTCAATCGCAAAGTCGCCTTTGTCGGACGCAGTATGACCACTACGGTTGAGATTGCCATCTCGCTCGAAGCACTGGTGGTACCGCCAGACACAATTGTTGATATTAAGGATATCAACCAGTACCCCGACAATAAAGTTGTAATCGTTTGTACTGGCTCCCAGGGTGAAGACAAGGCTGCCTTAACCAGAATCGCTGCTGGCGAGCATCGCCAAGTCAAAATTAAGCGTGGCGATTTGGTTGTGTTGTCGTCCTCACCAATTCCTGGCAATGAACGCAGTGTTTCCAGTCTGATGGACAACCTGTACCGCGAAGGCGCCAAGGTTATCTATCAGAAGCTCATGGACGTTCACACATCTGGTCACGCAAACCAGGAAGATTTGAAGTTAATGCTGGCTCTAATTCGGCCGCAGTATTTCATTCCGGTACACGGTGAGCGTCACCGCTTAATGTTGCACTGTCAGATTGCTCAGGATATGGGTATTGTTGACGAGGAACACTGCCTGGTCTCTGATGATGGTCAGGTCATCGAGTTCCACAAAGGTCGTGGTGAAGTCACCAATAAACGTGTCCCTGCCTCTTATGTTTTAGTTGATGGTTTAGGTGTTGGTGACGTTGGAAATATCGTTCTTCGTGATCGAAAGGCAATGGCTCAGGATGGTATCTTTGTTATCATCGTCACCGTGGATCATGAGAACGGCGAAATTGTCACCTCGCCCGACATTATCTCACGTGGTTTTATTTACATGCGTGAGAATGAGGACTTGGTTCACAAATCACGCGCTGAAATTAAAAGGATTTTCACTAAACACTCTCCTCAGGAAAAGATGGCTAAGGCTGACTGGTCTCTGGTCAAGCAGAAACTGCGTGACGAGATGGGCGAGTTTCTCTACAATGAGACTGAGCGTCGCCCGATGGTTATCCCGGTTATTATTGAGGTCTAATTACGACGCGAATACCTGTGACTTAAGAAAAAGCCCTGATTTTCAGGGCTTTTTCGATGGATAAACAATTCCCGTATTAGAAATGGTTGCCTTACTCAAAATTTCTTTCAGTTGCTTGCGCTATGTCGGGTGTTGTCGTATAATTTTGTAGAAAAAGATATCGGTAAGTAAATGGAGGGTGTGTGGGTAGAAGGCGGAAGTTCCCAAAACACAAGCAGAAAAGACCAAAGTGGTATCAGAAAGAGAATGAGTGGGGCGATTTTGTTTTTGACTGGACTCTTGGCTTGCCCGGTGAAGTTTGGCGGGAGATTTTTGCTATCATTGTTCTCCTTTGTGCCTTGGTTATCTCTCTGGGCTTCTTTGGTATTGCTGGTTCCTTAGGAGAGTTTGCTGCACAAACCGCCCGGTCATTTTTTGGCCCCTTCGTGGCTTACATATTTACCGCAATTTTCTTCTATGCCGGATATGTTTTGCTGATTCCCCCAAAAACAAAAGACAAGGATCCATATCGCATATCGCGTTTCATCGGTCTGATATTGCTTGTTGTCGCTACCAGCACTTTTCTTCATTTGTTTGTCCCCGAAGATAGCGCTCGCGGCATTGCTGAATTGGGTAGGGGCGGCGGACGGTTGGGTTTCTTGGTCTCATTTCCTCTTCGTAGTGCTATTGGATTGCTGCCAGCCTTCTTTCTTAGTCTTTCCCTTATGTTTATCTCCTTTCTGATGATCACGAAATTCTCGTTCACTTCTTTTCTGTCCTCGCCTGAGGATGAGGACCGCGATGACAGCAAGCTCAAAGTCAATACCGTTGGCAATAATGGCAAAGTTTCCGTTTTCGAATTAGCTAAAAGAAAAATTGGCGGTTTGGGTAAAAATAAAGATGTTGATGCAACCGCGCCAGTGCTGGAAGTTGGTTCTAAGATGCCCGGTCCAGTAGATAGTAAGGTGGCCACCCACTCTGCTGCTAAGCCGGTTGAAGCCTGGCAATATCCGCCGGTTGATATTCTGCGCGACTCCGATGAGGTGGCGAGCTCGGGCAATATCAATAAGAACGCCGACACAATCCAGAAAACGCTCGATAACTTTGGAATCGAAATTTCCATGGGCGACGTTAATATTGGACCGACCGTCACACAGTACACTCTTAAACCAAGCGGAGGCGTTAAGCTTAACCAAATTGTTGCTCGCCAGAATGATCTGGCTTTGGCGCTCTCTGCTAAAAGTTTGCGTGTTGAGGCTCCAATTCCTGGAAAAAACTTGGTTGGTATTGAAATCCCCAACAAAATTGCCGCGAAGGTCACACTAAGGGAGGTATTAGTCTCTAAAGAGATCAAAACCATTAAAAGCAAACTGGCTCTTGCTTTAGGTCGCGATGTGGCCGGTGAGCCGGTGGCTATCGATCTTGAGAAAATGCCCCACATGCTTATTGCTGGCGCAACCGGTTCCGGCAAGTCTGTCTGTATTAACGCTATCATTGTAACTTTGCTCTATAATAATGCGCCCAATGATCTTCGTTTGATATTGGTGGATCCAAAGAGGGTTGAGCTAACCGGCTATAACGGCATTCCTCATCTTTTAACACCTGTGGTAACCGAAGTTGATAAGACTGTTTCTACTCTCAAATGGGCGGTTCATGAAATGGAACGTCGTTACGAGATGTTTGCCCGATTAGGCAAGCGCAATATCACTGCTTACAATATGGCGCCCGGAGAAGAGGGCAAACTTCCCTATATTGTCATCATCATCGATGAGTTGGCTGACTTGATGGCCACATCCGCTAAAGAGGTGGAGGGATCAATTGTGCGTCTAGCTCAAATGGCCCGTGCCACCGGCATTCACTTGATTGTTGCCACTCAGCGTCCTTCGGTTGATGTCTTAACCGGTCTAATTAAAGCTAATATTCCTTCCCGTGTTGCGTTTGCTACCGCGTCCCAGGTTGATTCTCGAACCATTCTGGATATGTCCGGAGCAGAGAAACTGCTGGGCAATGGGGATATGTTGTTTATGGGCAATGGCGTCGACAAACCGCGCCGTATTCAAGGTTGTTATGTTTCAGACAACGAGATAGAGGAACTCAACCAGTTTTTGAAGGACAAGGGCGAGGTTCATTATGACGAGTCAATCACAACCTTTAGGGGTGGTAAAAGCGGCGGTCTGGTAGAAGGCGGTGATGGTGCCTCTGAGGACGATTTGTACGACGAGGCGATTGAGACAGTGGTCCGTGCCGGAAAAGCCTCTGCTTCGCTATTACAGCGGCGATTAAGAATAGGTTATGCCCGGGCGGCGAGATTATTAGACTTGCTTGAGCAAGCCGGAGTAATTGGCCCGGCCGAAGGGGCCAAGCCCAGAGATGTACTGATTACCGACACCGGGTCAATTGCATTTCAGGGCAATAGTAGTGACCGATTTGTTGATAACTACGGTGCCGGAGAATCAAACGGTCGAAATGAATATGAGCAATATTAGTGTCTAGCAGCACCTTTACAGCATCCGGTATTATCAAGGTGGGACCCATTTTCAACCAAAATGGTTGTTAGACAAAGTATATTAATTGGTCTAATATAAAGATAATGGTCTCGAGTTTTATGACTAAAAAGGGTCGGCTAAGGGAAACCTTAGGCGAACGTTTTAAGCGCGCACGGCAAGAAAACGAGCTGTCGCTTTTAGACGTTGAAGCCGGAACAAAAGTTCGAGCCAAGTATTTGGTTGCTCTGGAGAATGACGATTGGGACGCTCTTCCACAGAAAGTGTATACTCGGGGTTTCGTCTTAGCTTACGCCCGTTATTTGCAATTGGATACCGACGAAATCCTCAAGTTATTCGAACAAGGCACTGCATATCTTGGATCGGGTGACCCGGACAATCTCGTATATAAGAGATCCGTCAAAGAATCCAGAGTGTTAATTACACCCAAGCTTATCGCTTACCTTACTTTTGGTATGTTCGTTGTTTCGATGTTTTCTTACATCGTGTACCAGGTAGCCGGTTTTGCCGGCAGTCCAAACCTAAAGATTACTACACCAGAGAACAATCTAGTGGTGGAGGAGGACTCTTTGGATTTGGCTGGAGTCACCGATACTGATACCTACGTAACGGTCAATGACGAAAACATACCAGTAACCAGCGAAGGCCGCTTTTCCTTGAGTTATAAGCTTCATCGTGGCGTGAATGTTATCAATATTCGTGCTATCAATAAGGCGAAAAAGGAAAGCGTTCAGGTGTATACTGTAGAATACCGGCCTAAAACAGCCGCCGCCGAAGAACGGAGAGGCGGAGATTCAAGCTTTTAGGGTACGGGGAGCGTAGATGTAGTTGCTGCGGCAAGTGTCATTGCCGATTTTACAATTTGTTCGTAGGAGTAACATGGCTAAGAAGACGGAAGACCACAACCCGGTCATGGAGGAAGACAAAAATAAAAAAGGTAAAAACGAGGCATTACAAGCTGCCCTTTCTGCAATTGAGAAACAGTTCGGCAAGGGTGCGATCATGAACTTGGGAGAGAGTGCGAAACTTAAAGTTGATGTAATACCTACCGGTTCGCTCTCGCTCGATCTGGCGCTTGGTGTCGGTGGTCTGCCTCGCGGTCGTGTCGTTGAAATTTACGGTCCTGAATCCTCGGGTAAAACCACTCTTGCTTTGACTGCTATTGCTCAAGCGCAACGCGGAGGTGGTAATGCGGCCTTTATCGACGCTGAGCATGCGTTTGATCCGGATTATGCTCAGAAACTCGGTGTTGACCTCGGAAATTTGCTAATTTCTCAACCTGACACAGGTGAGCAGGCGCTCGATATCGCTGAAACCCTAGTGCGGTCCAATGCTATCGACATTATCGTCATTGATTCGGTCGCCGCTCTCGTTCCGCGTGCTGAAATCGAAGGTGAGATGGGTGATGCGATGGTTGGCGTTCAGGCTAGGCTGATGAGTCAGGCCTTGCGCAAGCTAACCGGCATTGTTTCCAAGTCAAAAACAATCTTGGTATTTATCAACCAGATCCGCATGAAGATTGGCGTTATGTTCGGTAATCCAGAAACCACAACTGGTGGTAACGCTCTGAAATTCTACTCGTCAGTGCGTTTAGACATTCGTCGTAAGGCAAGCTTAAAGCGCGGTGACGCTGACGTTGGCAACCATGTGGCAGTTAAAGTTGTGAAAAATAAGGTTGCCCCGCCCTTTAAAACTGCTGAATTCGACATTCTCTTTAACGAGGGAATCGACCGTATGGGCGAACTAGTTGACTTGGGCATTCGCTATGAAGTGATTGAACGCGCTGGCTCCTGGGTTTCTTATAAGGGCGAAAAACTCGGTCAAGGCAAGGATAGCGCTAGGGCATTCCTGGCCCAAAATCCAGAGATCACCGAAGAAGTCAGGGCTGCTGTAATTCAGGCCGCTCATGGCGGAGCGTCCGCCACTGCTATTGAGGCACCTGCTGCGGCTGCAGAGGAAGCCTAAACCTGATGAGTTAGTATGCCGAAGTACGAACCCCTACAATATGCTCTGTCCTTACTAAAACTACGTGATCGGACGGTCGGTGAAATGCGGGATAAGATGCGCCGCAAAGGCTACCTTGGAGAAGAGGTCGAGCAGGTTATTGCCAAATTATTGGAAAAAGATCTGCTTAACGACCAGCGCTTTGCTGAATCATACCTTCGTTCCCAGGTGCAATACCGGCCCTCCGGTCGCCATCGAATCAGAGCCAAAATGAAGCAACTGTTCCTTTCGGACCAGTTGATTCAATCTGTGATGTCTGGGTATGATGTTGGCACTGAAACGGAGAAGGCTAAAGATTTGACTCAGAGATGGTTGGCCAAAAAAGCTGGTATAACCGACGATGAGATACGTCAGAAACTTGGCCGTTTTCTTTCGAGCCGTGGATTTGACTGGGAGGTTGTTCGGGAAGTGTTAGACAGGATAAAAAACGGAGCTTTACAAGAAGAAATATAAGTGTCTGATAAGCTAAATATTTCAATTGCTCCAGTCGCTGCAATACTGCTATGGTAGAGGCACCGAAGTATGTTATAATTAGACAAATTGATATTACTAGAGGAGGGGTCGTGGCAAATATTGCGCAAACGAACAAAGATGAGGCGTTGATTCTTTGGTTTTCAGAAATCGACAAAAACGATATCCCGCGTGTTGGCGGTAAGGGGGCAAATTTAGGTGAGCTAATCAAGGCCGGAATTCCTGTTCCGAATGGTTTTTGCGTTACCGCTCAAGCTTATTACTATTTTTTGGATAAGTCCGGTATCAAGAAGGAAATCGGTAAGTTGCTTAGCGGACTTGACCCCGAGGATTCGAAGGCCTTAAACAAAGCATCAAAAACAATCAAAAAGCTCATCCTTGATTCGGCTATGCCGGATGATCTACAAAAAGCCATTGCTGATGCTTACCACAAGCTTGGTGGTTTGCCGGTAGCAGTTCGATCTTCCGCTACTGCTGAGGATCTGCCGGATGCCTCCTTTGCCGGACAGCAGGCTACCTACTTGAACATGAGCGGTCGCGACACGGTAATCAAAGCTGTTCGCCAGTGCTACGCCTCACTTTTCGAGGCTCGCGCAATTTACTATCGCATCGTCAACAATTTTGATCACATGAA
>JAKJEK010000048.1 GCA_022705465.1 Patescibacteria group bacterium
GTAAGACCGTCAGCTCCGGCAAGACCGTGCTCTTTGTCGGTACCAAAAAACAGGCACAGCAGGTTATCCAGAAAGAAGCTGAACGCTGTGGCATGTTCTATGTAAACAACCGCTGGCTTGGCGGTATGCTTACCAACTTTGATGTGATTAAAGAGTCGGTCAAGAAGTTTCAGGCCGAAAAAGAGCTGCTGGAGAGCGGTGCAACCACCAAAATGTCTAAACGCGATGCTACCAAGATGAAGGACCGCGTTGAGAAAGAGGAAAAAGTGTTCGGCGGTCTAACTGGTTTAGAGCGTCGACCAGATGCAATTGTGCTCGTAGGTGCTCATGATGAGAAAAACGCAATGCATGAAGCTAAGCAGGTTGGGATTCCGATAATTGGATTGGTGGACACTAATACAAACCCTGCTTTAGTTGATTTTCCGATTCCTGCAAATGACGATGCGACAAAATCAATTTCTTTGTTAGTGGGAACATTCGCTAAAGCTATTAAGGATAACAAAGGATTGGCATTAAAGAAAAAAGAAGATAAAGAAAGTGCCAAGACTGAGGTTAAGGATAAAGCACTAGCATAATTCAATAGATTATTGTCAGATAGTAAGGAGTACTATGGCGGCAATCAGTGCAAAAGATATTATGAGTTTTCGCGAGGAAACCGGTTTGCCAATGATGGAGTGCAAGAAAGCTCTTGAAGAGGCGGGCGGTGATCGCGCTAAGGCGTTGGAGATTTTACGTAAACGTGGAATGGATAAGGCAGCCAAAAAGGCTGATAGATCAACAAATTCAGGTGTCGTCGAAGCCTATTCGCACGAAGGACGAATTGGTGTATTAGTAGAGGTACTGTGTGAGACTGACTTTGTAGCACGGAACGAGGAGTTCAAACAGTTAGCTCACGATTTAGCATTGCAAGTGGCTGCAATGAGCCCGAAGTATGTATCCCCTGACTCGGTGCCGGCTGAGGTTGTTGAGGAGCAGAGGAATCGGGCATCTGAACAAGCGCGATCAGAGGGTAAGCCCGAAGCAGTTATAGAAAAAATTGCAAACGGCAAGCTTGAGAAGTACTACTCTGAGGTTTGCTTGCTCAATCAAGCATTTATAAAAGATCAGGACAAAACGGTTGGTGAATTGGTCAACGAGAAGGTTGCTAAGATTGGCGAGAGAATTCAGGTGGCCAGATTTGTCCGCTTTGAGCTCGGCGAAAGTTCTGACAAATCGATTTAACTGTTTTGAGTTTTTGCGGTAAAATTACTACAACAACAAAAAATAGCGCAAGACACGGGGTGTTTTGCGCTATTTAATAGAACGAAAGAGGTCAAAATGGCAAGTCTGGCGTATGAGCGTGTGCTGCTGAAGCTTTCGGGAGAAGCATTAATGGGTTCGAGAAGCTACGGTATCGAACCAGAAACAGTGGACAAAATTGCGCAAGAAATTGCTGAGACCAGAGAGACGGGAGCCGAAGTGGTAATTGTGCTTGGCGGAGGGAATATATTTCGGGGAATTTCAGCTGAGAAGCACGGGCTTAATCGGACAACCGGAGATTACATTGGTATGCTGGCTACAGTGATGAATTCGCTAGCATTAGGGAGCGCACTCCGAAAAATTGGGGTGGAAAACCGAGTATCTTCGGCAATCGAGATGCCAAAAGTGTGTGAAACCTATATTCGTGATCGGGCAATTAGAAATTTAGAAAAGGGCCGTGTAGTAATTGTTGGGGCGGGTAGCGGTAATCCTTATTTTTCGACTGACACAGCAGCGGCAATGAGGGCTTGTGAACTTGATTGCAATGCAGTATTTAAGGCAACGAAGGTTGACGGGGTTTTTGATCGTGATCCGGAAAAAGACCCGGGAGCAAAAAAGATTAAGGAGTTGGGTTACTTGGATGTATTGAATAACCGATATGCTGTAATGGACAATACGGCGATTACATTATGCATGGATAACAAGTTGCCAATTATGGTATTTGAATTGATGGCAAAGGGTAACGTAAAGCGAGCGGTTCTTGGCGAGCATGTGGGCACTATCATTCATTAGATTGGGGAGGCGTGTTTTTCCTTCACTTTTTGCTGTGTTTGTGAGAATATGAGGAGGAAAGATACAAGTAGCATTTTACTCAAGTTTTCGTGAGTGAGAGGGAATAAGGGCATTAGTATTGGAGATAAACAAAGGAGAAGTATGATCGAGAGTATAATCAACGAGGCGAAGCCAAAAATGAAAAGCGCAGTTGATAGTTTAGTCAGTAACTTCAAAAAGATTAGAACTGGCAGGGCAAACCCCGATATTCTGGATAACGTGATTGTCTCGTACTATGGAGTAAGCACTCCTTTGCGCGAAATGGCGACGATTGCTGTTCCGGAACCGATGATGATCACGATTAAACCGTGGGACAGAAATGCTCTGGCTGATATTGAGTTAGCAATCAGGAATTCCAGCCTCGGTTTGTCTCCAATCAACGATGGCGTAATGGTGCGTCTAGTTTTACCGCCTCTAACTGAAGAGCGCAGGAAGCAGATCGTGAAAGAGGTAAAGAAAGAGGGGGAACAGGCCAAAATTGCAATTCGTAATATTCGGGGTGAGGCATGGGGCAGAGTACAGGAAGCGGAGCGTAAGGGCGAGGCCACCGAAGACGATCGCTATCGGGCCGAGGATTTATTGAATAAGCTGGTTGCGGAGAAGAACAAAGAAATTGATCAGGTTGTGGCAGCGAAGGAAGTCGAAATCTTAAAAGTCTAGATAAAGGATTGTCTCATGATTTTGAGCTTATTGGCGTTTCTGGTTGTTTTGGGAATTTTAGTTTTAGTTCATGAATTCGGCCACTTTATTGTTGCAAAAAAATTAGGAATAAAGGTCTTAGAGTTTGCCTTTGGTTTTCCACCAAGACTGTACTCGAAGAAGTATGGGGAGACGAACTATTCGATTAATGCTATTCCCTTTGGCGGTTATGTTAAGATGCTGGGCGAATTGGAGCACTCCAAGGACAAAAGAGCGTTTGAGAATCAAAGTCCGGGAAAGCGGTTGTTGGTGGCGGTGGCTGGAGTGGTGATGAACATCTTGCTGGCATGGGTGATTTTGTCTGTGGGATTTACGGTGGGGATGCCCCCGTTGGTATCTAGTGCTGACGTAATTCCTGGACAGAAGTTATCTTCAGAGATAGTTGTGGCGGAAGTGCAAAAAGGTTCTCCGGCTGAAAAAGCTGACCTAAAACAGGGAGACGTATTGCTTCGGGCAAAAAGCGGCGAAGACGCGACTGACTTTGATGAAGCTGAAGATGTGGGAGCGTTTACCAAATCGCATCCGGGCAGAGAGATCGCGATCGTTTATCAGCGTGGAGATGAACAGGTTGAGAAGAAGATTCAACTCCAGTCTGAAGGGGAGACTCCGCTAGGAGTAGCGGTGGTTGAACGTTCTATTGTGCAGGTGCCATGGTATCGGGCACCGTACGTAGCGCTAAGGGAGACCTGGGAGGTAACGAAGGTTGCTTTTCAATTGCTGGGTCAATTTTTTGTGAATCTGTTCTCTTCTGGCAAGATGGACGAGAATGTTGGTGGTCCAGTGGCGATTTATGTGTATAGCGGTTTGGCGGTGCGGGCTGGAATTATGATATTTCTTCAGTTTATTGCCATGCTCTCGATCAATCTGGCATTGATTAACATTTTGCCATTTCCGGCTCTCGATGGCGGAAGAATACTGTTTGTGGTACTGGAGAAGATTTTGGGCAGGAAGGTAGTCAAGGAAGAGGTGGAAAATATTATTCATACGATCGGTTTTGCTTTACTGATTGCCCTGCTGATAGCAATAACTTATCGGGACATCGTGAAATTGTTCTAAGAGGAAAACATCCGGCTATTCAGCCGGATGTTTTGATAAAAGGGCCTAGAAGAGGCCCTTGAGGTTTTTGGTACGCAAATAGCGTATCAAATAGGTGTGCCCAGACGGCTCAGACGCTGCCTGACTGGTTCATCCAGACAAGCGAGGATCGCCTGCGCGGATTCGGGGTCATGCCTGGAGAGATAGTCCATCACCTGGTGGGGTAGATAGGCGCGGCGATGCGGAACCTCTTCGAGGTGATCGTTGGGAGCAATCCAGCCGGCAATCAACCGGGCGGCGGTATCCGGCCTCACGTTGCTGAGGGTCTCGGCTACCGAGGGAATCGAGGCTTCGACTCTGCCGGTGTAGCGTTGTGTAACGGCCAAGGTAGACATCTCCTTCCGTGGGTATTTGGTACTTTAGATTTATAACTTAGATAGCGGTTAGTGTCAAGGTTATAAAAGAAAACACCCGCTTGTGTACGGGTGTTGGTGCGTTACCCCAGGGTTGCATAAACAACCGCAAGGCAGAAGGTAAGGATTCCGCCGATGGATTCGCTGGTCGGTCGAAGGTAGTAGGTGGCCAGCCACTCTTCAAGTGGGATTTTGCCGGCTTCTTCTGGCGTCCAGCTGCAGACCAGGCGGCGTTTCCCATCCTTGATCATGCCGATTTGATATAGACGGCCCGAGAAGGGAGCCAGCCATTCGATTCCCCATCGGTTTGCCTGACCCAAACTATCGTGAAGATAATGAAAGAGCAGACAGAGCGTTACTAGGGGGAGCCAGAACTCGGCATGGTTTGGAGCAGAGGTGCCAACCAGCAGGACGGTGGCGCCCAGGGTGATTGCCATGAATAGCATGGGTTGATGCGTGATCATCGAGCGATGCTTGCTATCGATGGCTTGAGATTTAGCTTTTTGGGCCAGAATGTCGATGTCTGGCAACCAAGCCAGGATGATCCCCAGGGCATATACCCACCAATGGGGTTGATAGCCTGAGGTTTTGCCGAACAGGTGAACGAAGAAGATGCCGCCACCAGCATCAGCAGTTACGGCGATGGCCATACCGAGCAACTTCTTGGTTGCTGACACAGCAGTTTTCTTTCAGGTTTGGTATGTAGGCTATATAAATAATTATATCACAAAAAATCACTTTTGTCTATATATGGTCACAGTGAATACTGGAATTTAATAATAAATAGCGTTACAATCGTTATTAAGATGAGCGTAAATACAGCCCAAAGTAGTAAAAAGGTAGTTGTGGTCTTGCCAGCGTACAACGCGGAGAAGACACTAATTCAAACGATTAGCGATATACCTCATCACTGTGTTGATGAGATTATTTTAGTTGATGATTGCAGCCGCGATGAGACGGTGCGCATAGCTGAGGAGGCAGGTTTAATTGTGCACCAGCATAAGGTAAATGGCGGTTATGGCGCTAACCAAAAGACATGCTATCGCATGGCTCTTGACCGAGGCGCAGATGTAGTGATTATGCTCCATCCTGACTACCAGTATGATCCCAGGCTCATCAAATACTTTGTGGAGTTAATTAGTGATGGGTATTTCGATGTAATGCTGGGGTCAAGGATTCGTTCTAGGCAGGAGGCGCTGGAGGGTGGAATGCCACCATACAAGTACTATAGCAATCGATTTTTGAGCTTAGTTGAAAATATGATGTCGGGGCAGAATTTGTCGGAATGGCATACTGGAATGAGAGCTTATAAGAGGACAGTGCTGCAGGAGATTGATTTTGAGAATAATTCGGACGATTTTGTATTTGATAGCCAGGTGTTATTTCAGATTGTGGAGAAGGGTTACAGGATTGGAGAGATTCCCGTGCCGGTACGTTACTTTGCGGAAGCATCGAGTATTAACTTCAAACGAAGCTTAAAGTATGGAATTGGAACCTTGGGTCTAGCACTACGACATGGTTTGATGAGTTCGTTGAAGCCAGTAAGGCATGGATTTCGGATACTTAAGTTTAGGACGAGACAGAGAGATCGTATCTGGTAACTCGTCTAATGTATTTGTGATTGTTAAAATTGCGGTAGTTGATTTTGCACTTGTGTTGAGTGGAGGTATAAGTGATATGATTGAAAATGGCGTGAGAAATGAAAACGCAAACAAAAACGAAGTGGAGAAGGCTTCGTTTTTTTCAAGTTTGTTGAATAAGCTTGTTTGCGGCTGGCACCCGTTTGCACTGATTGTTCTGGTTGGTTTTGTTGTCTATTGCAGAACGTTGTGGTTTGGGTTTACTTATCTAGATGACAACGTATTAATAATTGACAATCAGGCATTTCTGTCAGAGTTTTCAAATGTATTTACGGCTTTTGGCCAGGATATATTTTATATTCTACATAGCGGAGCATTCTATTATCGGCCGTTGCTGGCAGTGTCATTTATTCTAGATGCTCAAGTTAGTGGGGCTGGCCCGTTTATGTATCATCTAACCAACGTGTTATTACATAGTGTGGTAGCCAGTCTGGTTTTCCTGTTGTTGGTTAAATTGAAGTATCGTCGCGAGTCAGCCTTGTTGGCAGGATTGGTTTTTGCTGCGCATCCAGCAATGTCACAGGCAGTGGCGTGGATACCAGGCCGCAACGATTCGTTACTGGCGTTATTTGCCCTGATTTCAATGGTGTATTTTGTTAACGCTACTCAATCAAGACGATGGGGAGATTGGCTTGGCCATCTAGTGTTTTGGGCGCTAGCATTATTTACCAAGGAATCAGCGATACTACTGCCAGTGATATGTTCACTGATGTATATATTAATGTTACGTGAAAAAGAAAAAGGAGAAAAATTCAGGGTGATTTGGGCGGCTATTACCTGGATGGTAATAGGTTTCGGGTGGTTCTTGGCACGCCGGGCAGCACTTGGTGGTCAATCTGGGGCGACGTTGGAAGCAGCGTTGCAGACGATTTGGATGAACCTGCCGGCGGTAGTGCAATACCTGGGCAAGTTGGTTTTGCCAGTAAATTTGTCGGTATTACCGATAGTGCGAGACGTGACGTTGATTTACGGTGCGATCGTT
>JAKJEK010000049.1 GCA_022705465.1 Patescibacteria group bacterium
GGTGCGGGTTGCGTTGTAGATAACGAGGCGGTGCGGGCATATAACGGTAAAGAGTGCCTGGTAAGCGAAAATGATTTAGCCAAACTTGAGCTATTGAAGCAGGTGCGAGATTCCATGAACGATCAACAGATCGTTGTTGTGGACAAAGGGCTTTATCCAAGATGGCTAAATAATGATGCTGGTCTTGTTGGGATATCGTTAAGTGACGAGGGCGGTTTTCGTCTATAGTAATAATGGAAAGGATGGCGCAATGGTGCATCGGACATACTTCTCAATTGAATATGCAAAAGAGATCGGTGATCGGATCGGAGCCGATTGGAATAAGTTCTCGGTAGAGCAATTTAAGTATGGGATGGAGACGGAGCTAGAGCATGGTTTGAGAGATCCGGTTACGAATGTGACAAATGATGACCCATTGATTACCGGGAAAATCGCGCTAGCTCACTTGAATGATTATCCGGATTATTATATCCGGTTGGAACAGATGGAGCGGGAAGCAGAGGAATATTGGGGCAAGATCGTAACAGAAAGCAGTGCGTTTACTATTTGATGTGTAAAATGTTATTAAACAGAATTCAATAAATGGAGGATGACATGGAGATCTCCAGTCCGGCCTTTAATCATTTTGAAGAAATGCCCGTTAAGTATTCTTGTTTAGGCGATAATATCAGCCCGCCTTTAGTTATAGAAGACGTGCCAGAATCGGCTCAGAGTTTGGTATTAGTGGTTGAGGATCCCGATTCACCGTCAGGTACTTTTATGCATTGGCTGGTGTGGAATATCAGTCCTTCTGTTGCTGAAGTGCCTGAGGGAAGATCGCCGTCAGGAGGGATTGAAGGTATTAATGATTCGAACACCAGTGGATACTACGGACCATGCCCACCATCCGGCACACACCGTTACTTTTTCAGACTCTATGCATTAGATAAACTATTAGAATTGTCACCAGATACTCAAGCTGAGGATTTGAAACATGCGATGGAGGGCAGGGTGGTTGATGAGACAGAATTGGTTGGATTGTTTACGCGTAAAAAGCGCTTGGTTGCAGAGTGATATATCTGATATCCTATGGTTGATGGATAAATAATCGCTATGGGGTTGATTATGCTTTTGCGTTATAAGAGAAACGTTTTAGAGTTGGTGGTGTTTATTGGTGGGGCATCAGTGATGATTTTTGAGCTACTAGGTTCGCGAATGATTGCTCCGTATTTTGGTACGTCGCTGGCTGTATGGACAAGCTTAATTGGGGTGGTATTGGCAAGTTTAAGTGTTGGTTACTCATGGGGCGGTAAGCTTGCTGATCGCCGGGCAGATTATAAGATGCTATCGGCGATTGTGTTTATGGCTGGTGCATTGATTGGTTTGGTGGCGTTCGTACAAACGATGATACTAATGTTTTTACAGCAGGTAACTTCTGATGTGCGGATAGGAGCAGTCATTGGCTCGATACTTTTATTGGCGCCACCAAGTGTCTTGCTGGGAATGATATCGCCATATGCAGTAAAGCTTAAGGTGAACAGCCTAAACACTTCCGGCTCAACGGTCGGTAATCTATATGCCATTTCAACGATTGGCAGCATTGTTGGCACGTTTGGGGCCGGTTTTTTTCTAATTGCTTACTTTGGCACTGCTTCACTCCTGTTTATGTTATCATTATTACTAATTATTACTTCATTGATGATCTTTCCTTCGTCTTTATCTAAGAGCAAGGTTAGCCTAGCAGTGTTGCTGCTTGCTTCGCTGTGGAGTGGGGCTTATTTTAAAAATCCAGAAATATTGGTCGATGTTGATACCCTGTATAATCGAGCATTCATTCAGGAGGCCACCCATGCAGCGACCGGTCGGCCGATGCGCATACTTCTTACCGAACCAACGGAGTGGCAGTCGGCAATGTTCTTGGACAGGGATGACGACCTGGTCTTTGAATATACTAAGTACTATCGATTGGCTGATCATTTTAACCCCGATATTAAAAAGGCCCTTCTAGTCGGAGGGGGAGCATATTCATATCCTAAAGATTTCCTGGCCAAGCATCCACAGGCTAGGCTTGATGTAGTTGAAATTGATTCCAGGTTGACCGACATCGCCAGGGAGTACTTTAATTTGAAAGATGATCCCAGGATGGCAATTTACCACGAAGACGGAAGAACCTTTTTAAACAAAAATAATAGTCAATACGATGCAATCTTTATGGATGCTTTTAAATCGTTCTTTTCAGTGCCGTACCAGCTGACCACCAAGGAAGCAGCCGAACTGATGTATAACAGTTTGAGTGATGATGGTGTGGTGTTAATGAATATTATATCTTCAATCGAGGGGCAAACCGGGGAATTTTTGCGGGCTGAGTATGCGACGTATGCTTCGGTTTTTCCAAATGTATACATACTACCAACCAGCAGTCCAACAGACAGGTTAACGGTGCGCAATCTAATGCTGGTGGCGCTTAAGTCACCACGACAAGTAATTTGGGAGAGCGGTGATCCTGAATTAAACCGCTACTTACAAAACCGGTGGGTAAGGACGATTGAACGTGATATGCCTATATTAACCGATGATTACGCGCCGGTTGATCAGTATATCATGAAGATGTTGTAGAATAAGATCTTTAGGATTAACATATTGATATATGTGGCTGCTCGCCTGTGCTATTTTGTGTGAGTGAGTGCAGAGGTGGCGAGTGGGCTTGCGATAAGATTGAGGAATGAGAATGACATTGTGCGACATGGCTATTACTTGTGGCAAGGAAATAAATGATGATACTATGGACTAAAATAGTGGGAGGGGCGTAGATGGATTACTTTTCGATTGTTAAGAGGGCTTGGGAAATCACCAAGAGGTATCGTTTTCTGTGGGGTTTAGGTGTACTGGCTATGTTCTCGGAGGGGGGTGCGAATTTTAACGGATCTAACATTGGTAACTGGAACACAAGCTTGCCACCTTCGGGTCCGACTGAGCAAGGCGATGAAGGGCTGCCTGATACAACTCTTTCATTTTTCCGCTCAACGTTCATACCCAAAGTTTCTGGCGCTGACGGGAATATTTCGGGAGCTGAAGCCCAGGTTGACAGAGTGGCTGGCTGGTTGATTAACAATTGGCAGTTAGCCATCACGATTGGAGTGGGGATATTGGCGGTGTTTCTAGTTATTCTTTATGTTTCGTATGTTGCAAGGGCTGGACTTGTGGTTGCGATCGATGAACTAGAGGGAAGAAAGAATGAGTTAACTTTCGGTTCGGCCTATCATGCGGGGAGACAGTATTTTTGGCGTTTATTCGGATTTGATATTTTGATTTCATTGGTAGCGATAGGTTTATTAATGATAATGATAGCGCCGGTAATATTACTTTTTATTGCAGCGGGCAAATCTCCAGCAGTTTTGGCGCTGGCAATATTATTAGCAATAATTGTTTTTTTAATATTTATTGTAGTGATAATCTACTTTGGAATACTTCGCTTGCTTGGTAGCAGGGCGCTGGTAATTAATAATTTAGGCATACGAGCATCTATTAGTTACGGCCATCAGATGATTATAAACAAAAAGGGTTATTCGGTACTTGCCTGGCTGGTCTCGTTGCTTGTCGGGTTGGTGTACGGTATAGCTCTGGGTATTGCTGTGATTATTGTTGGTTTAATCTTGTTTGCTGTCGGATATGGGATATATAAAGCTGCCGGATCGGTCGGTCAAGTGCCAATAACCGTTACTATGATAGGCATATTTATTGCACTGTTGATGTTTGTGTCCGGAGTGTTTACTTCATTTATTTCCACTTACTGGACTTTGACTTTCAGAGCGATAGACTATTATTTTAAAAAAGATAAAGAAATTAGCGTAAACCCATAAAAGGTATTAGAAAGGAGAACGATGGAGAACGAGAAGGAACTGGTTCCGCCAACAGGAGTAGCAGAACCAGTGTCGGCAACTGAGCCAATGCAGGTAGCTGCTGTAACAACGGGTGTGGAAGATGCCAGTCAGACACAAGAAGCTGGTGCGATGACGGCTGCGCCATCAGCTGAGGAGAATTTGTCAGTTTCAGCAGAAGCACCTGTGCAGGGTTCGCCGGTTGGTGCGGTTGAGGCAGCTCCCGCGGGCGTAGTACCAACAGTTGGTGCGGCGGGTGCTAATGGGAGCGAATTACCAGATGAACTACGGGGATGGAACTGGGGTGCCTTTTTGCTAACGTGGATCTGGGCAATTGCCCATAAAACCTGGATCGGTTTGTTATCTTTGGTAGGTGGACTAATACCTTTTGTCGGTCCTGTTATTGTGCTGGTAATGTGGATTATGCTTGGACTAAAGGGTAATGAGTGGGCCTGGAAGAATCGCAAATTTGCCAGTGTGGAGGAATTTAAGGAAGTTCAAAAGAAGTGGGCGATTTGGGGTCTCGTGCTATTTATTATCAGCATCGTTTTGACCGCAGTATTCTTTTCAATGATTATGGCGTTGTTGGGTAGTGCTGCGCTGAGTGAGGGCATACAATAAAATATAGTTGCGAGGGGTTATGGTTGTGCAAGTCTGGATGGTGTACGCATTGCTATCGGCCTTGTTCGCGGCATTGGTGGCGATATTTGGAAAAGTTGGGATTTCGACAGTTGACTCAACTTTGGCAACCACTGTTCGGGCTGTAATTATGGCGGGTTTTTTGGTAGCCGTTTCATTATTGCTGGGCAAGGCACATTTATTGTCAACGATACAGGACAGGGCGTGGTTATGGATCGTGTTGTCGGGTATCGCAGGAGCGCTGTCTTGGCTGTTCTATTTTCTGGCATTAAAAGGAGGTCCGGCGACAGGAGTAGTTGCCATAGACCGTTTAAGTATCGCGTTTGTTTTAGTGCTGTCAATATTATTCTTGGCCGAACACCTGACACTGAAAGCTGTGGTGGGTATTGTGCTAGTGATTGCCGGGGCGATAATGCTTAGCGTTAAATAACAGTGCAGTCTAATTGCTAGAGGGAGATAAAATGGCGATAAAAATTATATATACGGTTTTTCTGGCAATTATGGTTTCGCTGTTCGTCGGTTTAGGCATATCAGCTTTCTATCCAGCCCCAAAAATGCCGGATCAGTCTGAAAAAACGATGTTTGCAACTTTAGATCCTGGCCAAGAAGAGACGGCTGAGATGAAGGCGGAGAGAGAACAGGCTGATAGGGAGTGGCGAGATTATCAGGAGTCATTGAGCCGTTATAATCAGAACGTATCGCTGATTGCACTTATATCGGCAATAATAATAATGACGGTCAGTTTATTACTTGGCCAAAAAATACTGTTACTCGCCGATGGTTTACTTGCCGGCGGGGCAATAACCCTGGTTTATGCAATTGGCCGTGGCATGATGGGTGAAAACGACAAATATAAGTTCATTGCAGTATCGGTTGGATTAGTTATTGCCCTAGCGCTAGGATATATAAAATTTGTTAGACCGGGTAATTTACATACAGAAACAGACCGGTAGTTGAGAGGTGGATAGTGAAACAAAGAAGAAAATACAGCCAGAATAATCGGCCAAATATTGTGATGACAGTTGTAATTATCCTGATAATTTTATTTATGGCGGTTGGTCCATTGGTAAGTTTGTTTCAATCATAAACGGTTGACATGACAAGTATGCAAATGTAGGATAAATGCAATGAATAAAGCTGCCTTACAGACAAAAAATTGTTTAGGTGGGATTGTGATCGTCGTCTTGTTGTTGGCCGGCCGTACCGCGGTAGCTGTTTGAGTGTAAACTAAAAAACAACATCTGCCGCGGAGACGCGGCATTTTTGTTTACGAGACGGATATCAATTTGGGCGTCTAATATCTGTAGGTGCCCAAATGACATATCCATCATGGATTAGGTCACGATCCGGGAGGAGGGTGCGATGGCTGAGGTCGTGAGGCTGTCAAATGTCGCTGTGAGGGTATCTGCAGAATACTGCTTTACCCAGCAGTTTACCAAACGAAATGGTCGAGGTGTGCCCAGCTGCCGGATAGTGGTACGCCGAACGATCGGTGGGGAAGAGTGTCTGATCACCGGCGAGTACGGTGAAAGGCACTACGCAAGTTTGTTAGAAGCTCGTAAGCATATCCCCAAGGTAGTAGCCGGCCTTCAGGACGGTACTATCGAAATTAGCAATGGCTCAATGCCATAAAGCTCCATGCCCGAACCATACGGTTCGGGTTATTTATGTCAGCAAGATAAACGACCATATGGTTTTTATTAGGCAGTTGACCGAATGCGCTATTATTGGTACATTAGATTGTAATGGATGATGCAACTACTAAAAGGTATTATCTTGATAGCGCCGAGTATTTTTACGGTTATTTTTATTTTATGCCGAGACACCGCGGTGGTAGTTTGAGTAAGTAGTCACACACAAATATGCTAGATGCCGCCGCGGAAACGCGGCGTTTTTGTTTTGAGTAAGATTGGACTTCTGTTAGTACGGAAGTCCGGTACTTACGCGAAACGATCACATGACAAGGGGGCTGATCATGCGAGTACGGAGCAAAACGGGCGGTAGAGAGGCAATATCGACTCCGCTGAAGCTTGCGGGGTTTGCCGGCAACTACCATGGCTATTCTGATGGTTATGCGGTGACCCGTCTGGATGGCGATGGTTTAGCTCACACTACCATCTATGCGTATCTGCCGAGGGAAACTGTTAGGGTGTCCGAACGGTACTTCGTATGCCGAATCGATCACCCTCCTGTTTATCCAAGGGGGCGTTATCCGGCGGACTATTGGCACTATCAGGCCATATCGTTACTATATGGCTCAAAGCTGCAGATGCTGACAAATCCGGTGCGCAGAGGTGCTCGACTGCACTGGAGACTGATCAATCATGCGGCGATGGTGC
>JAKJEK010000050.1 GCA_022705465.1 Patescibacteria group bacterium
TCCTTAATCACATCGAGCGAAATCCTTGCCAGCATAAGCAGCTCAACCGTTGCCCAGGTGCCCATTGCCTCCAGCCCTAGCTCGTTTTGCCACCTCGGACGAATGCCGTTACTGACGTATGGCGTAACAGGCTCGGCTTCACCGGCGATGATCTGTCGGTAAAGCCTAATGGTTTCATTGTGACTCTGGCCGATGATCCGAATCTGGTGCAGGACCGTTCCACCGGGCAACGCCGGTGTCTGGTTGGGGTGGGGCAGTGTGATCTCCACCACTCCGCAGGTTTCACTACCCGGTTCAAGTTGATACTCGCCGGGTAGCAGCATCGGGCCGATGAACTCTTCGTGAAGACTGACTCTCGACAGTCGTTCGCGCCAGGGTTGATCGTATACCCACGAGGGTACCGGATCTTCCGGGTGCTGTAGGCCGACATAGTAACCATAGAGGTCTTGCGCCACGCCCTTGTAAGGCGGGTACTCGTGACCGATGTAGATGCGTACCATTCTCTCTTCTCCTTTCTGTTGATCTGCCCGAAGATTTCCTCCTGGTGCAGTCCTTGAGAGAATCGGTGGTACAATAACACAATAGGTAAAATAAGTCAACGTTAGAGATAATAATCGGCTAACGGTCGTAATGACATTAATTTATCAGTGTTTGTTATTGCTCCTAAATTAAGCCATTGGTCTTTTAATGTATTGGACAATTTTGTATGATAAGATTACACAGGTTAAAGGAGAGCTCGTTGAAGGGGAAGTGGACTAGAGGAATCATTGAAAGATTACTACCAGGAGGGGTAAGATTTTTCGAAAATCGAATTTTATTTTGCTACTGATTTTCGTCATGGGATTTGCCAGCTTCTTTGTGACACCCAGGGCTGTTTTTGCTGATGAGTTTTTCTCGGAAACTGTGGAGCCCAACACCGCCTTAGTGGTGTTGCGCGACGATAACCATGGAATTTTGGATAAGGCGTTTATTAAGCAGCGTAAAGATATTTCCGATGGTTTATCGATAAATTTGTGGAAGATTAAGGCAGAGGCCGGACAATTTGACAGGACGCTGAGTTATCTTAAGTCGAGACCAGAGGTGGCGAAGGTGCTACCGAATCCCAGGATTAGCCGTTACGTTGTGCCAAGTGATCCGTATTGGGATGACTTGTGGGGGATGCAGAGAATGAGTACAGGCGAAGCTTGGGAAGTTGCTACGGGCAATAGTACTGTTGTGGCAGTATTAGATACTGGCATAGATATGACGCACGAAGACCTGGAGGAGAATATCTGGAGTAATGCAGAAGAGCTGGGAGCTGACCTTGAAGGCAATCAAAAGTCGAATAATTCATTTGATGATGACGGGAACGACTATATCGATGACTATCGAGGATGGAACTTTGTAAGTAGTACTAACGATCCAACAGATAACAACGGGCATGGCACACATGTAGCCGGGACGATTGCAGCTATTGGGAATAATGGGGTGGGTGTGGTTGGAGTTAATTGGCAGGCGAAGTTAATGCCGCTCAAAATATTGGATTCGAGTGGCGGTGGATATTTGTCCTATATGCTTGAGGCGTTGATTTATGCGGCTGATAACGGTGCCAGAGTGGCTAATATGAGCTTGGGGGCAGAAGGATTAACACCAGACTTAATTGATATTATTCAATCATATGTTGATTATGCTCATGCCCGAGGTATGGTAATGGTGGCTGCGGCCGGTAACATCACGGTGGAGACGCCTGATCCTAATACTGATAATAACTATCCCTCCGCAGCCAATCATGTAATTTCGGTTGGCGCGATGGATTTGTCTGATCAGCGAGCGTCTTTTTCCAAGTATGGATCTACACTGGACTTCGTTGCCCCGGGGGTGAACATTCTTTCAACGAGGGCAACAGGGACGGGTTACGGCGGCCAGTATACAGCAGAGGAACCGCAATACTCGTATTCTTCCGGCACGTCGATGGCATCACCGCATGTTGCCGGTTTGGCGGCTTTAATGCTATCGGTAGATGCGGATTTGCCCCCAGAAGGAGTTTACGAAGCAATCAAAACAACTTGTCAGGATTTAGGTGTGGTGGGTCGCGATGATTATTTTGGTGCCGGGGTTATTGGTGCCAGACTGGCGGTTGATGAGATTGGGTCCTTGGCAGTGATGGTAAATTCTCAGATATCAGTCGACAAAACAGAGGCGATTGCGGATGGTATTGATTTGATTTTTGCCACAGTGGTCCTCCGTGATGGAGCCAATAATCCCTTGCCCGGAAAAACTGTTGTTTTGACGACTGAGGATCGTGGTTTGTATTATGACCTGGCTCAAATAACTGATGTCAATGGTGAAGCCGGAATAGCATTTGTTGGTACAGCTAGTGGCACAAAGACCATTAAAGCTTTTAATGTGACCGATCGGGGATGGGTGAATGGCAGCAGTGTAATCCAATTCTCGCCGGGGGAGATTTCGTCAACTAAATCGAGATTATTTGTACCAGATGATAAGACTTTTGCGTACGTTGGTTATACGCTAAGTGTTTACCTTAAAGCTATTGATATTTGGGGCAATCCGATTACAGGTCAGGAAATTGAATTCTTATCGAATCGAATGGACGATGTGTTGGGGCAACCCATAGGCGGCGATGGCGAAGGTGTGCATACTGGAAAAATTAGTTCTGATTATGAGGGTATTTCAATTGTTACGGCAAGAACTATTGTGGGTGGAATCGATGTTGGCGAAGCGAAGGAGATAACCTTTTATCGTGCCGGAGATACTAATTTCGATCAATCGGTTGATCTGACCGACATATCAATACTTGTTTATAACTATGGAAAGGAGGGGGGCGATATTGTGAACACCTGGACTGATATCAACAAAGATGGAGTGGTCGATTTAACCGACATATCAATAATGATTTATCACTACGATGGTTAAAATATTCAACAAACTATTTATAATATTACTGGGAGCCGTTTTCTTGTTGCCCAATGTAACTGTGGCGGCGCAGGCAAACTTGCAAGCCATAAGAAGTGCAAGCGAAGTTAATGTTGGATCGAACTTCACGATTAGCGCCCGTCTTTCGGCCGATGAGAGTTTGAATGCCGCAAAAGTAACTCTTGCGTTCAGCGGTGCGGAGTTTGTAGCCGTATCGACCGGCGAACTCACGGCAATTGATGGGCCAAGACTAAACGGTAGCGCAATTATTTTTGAAGGCTATAAAATTGGTGGGTTTACGAATGCGTTGCTATTTCAGGCTACTTTCCGTGGCGATGCAGCTGGAACGGCGAATTTCTCATTTAGCACATATGTAGTGAAAGCAAACGATGGTTTGGGCTCAGAGGTGCCAGTTACTGTTTCTGATACGAGCGTATCAATTGCGGCGCAGTCGGTGCCGCCACCAGAGAATCCGTCTGGCAGTACAACTACCCAAACACCGGTAAGTCAAACTCCAAGTACTCAAGCAACCACTCCGCCAGCATCAACTGGTATTACTGTGTCTTCAGCCAGTCATCCGGACCAGAATGCATGGTATAAAATAAACAACCCAAAGTTTTCTTGGAACAAGGGCAGCAGTGTAAAGTCGGTTAGCTACGAGTTTAACCAGAGTTCAGATACAGTACCCTTGGCAAAGGCCATGACAGATAATGGATCAATTACCTATAATAATGTCGCTGATGGCGTGTGGTATTTCCATATTCGCGCTTTGGCACAGAGTTGGGGCAAGGCTCAGCATTATCGTGTGCAAATTGACACCAATGGTCCGCTGGTTAATGAGTTAAAGCTTGAAGGTTCAGACACACTAACTCCCAGCGTGGTATTTAATGTGACGGATGCCGTTTCGGGTGTTGAGTCAATCTATATTTCTTATGATGACGGTGAGTACAAGAGCGCGGCTTCTCCTTATAAATTGGAACCAAATGATGTGGCTGGCAAGTCTCAGATTAAGATCTCAGTTAAGGCAGTAGATAAAGCAGCAAATGAAACTATTACAACAGAAATGTTCGATTTGGCTGGCAGTGTATTGCCGGCGCCAAAAATCGCCACGATAATTGCATCACAGGTGTGGGATACTTCTGCTGGTCGTATCAAGAGTTTGCTGCATATTTACGGAACGGCATATCCACTGAGCAAGGTGTCCGTTCATGTATTTAGTGAAGAGGTAGTTAAGGAAGTGGAAGCTGATGAAAAGGGAAGATGGCAGGTTACTGTTGAGGACTTGGAACCAGGAGAACATAAAGTGTGGGCGGTAACAAAATACGGCGATTTAGAAAGCGCTAAAAGCGAGGAAATCGGTTTTACAAAAGATGAAGGTGGAACAATTGTGCTGGCTGGGCATGAGGTGGTTGCAGACGGACAGAAATCGAATTTACCAGTGGTTTTAGGTTCTTTTTTCGGAGTAGTGGGTTTAGCAGTACTGTTTCCGTTTGCTAAAAAAGTACGCAAGAATAGAGAATTAAGACGATCGTTGGAAGATGGCTTATTGAAGCGCTAGTTCGGGATGGTTCGAAAGAGTATATTGTACTAAGATCAACCGGTTGGTAGTATCCGGTATAGTGCTTGATTTAGCTTTAATCTAATTATAATCCTGCTGTTGGCTAGCCAATCCAATTATGATTCGTTGGGTGTTAATTTAATCCTGACTTCACGATGATTGTCTTTGGTGGCAGACATTAAAGAGCTTGTGAATTCACTACTGCTTACACCTGATGGAAAGATTTCGCTGGTAGCGAGGGCATAGGCGGTAATAACCAGATCTGGTTGGTCGGGGTAGTGCAGTAATTCTTGGGTTGGGTATCTTACGACGATATAGTCGTATCCAGGTCCACCACTAACTAACGTACCTCCAACGTCGATTTTATTATCATCATCGATTTCTTTATCTGATCCGTACAAGCTGATCTTTATGTTGGCATCCGGGCCGCCCGGGTTTTTCTTTCCGTTTGCCGAAAAATAATTTTCGTCAATTGAAAGGTAGAAGATTAGACCACGCAGTTTATCACCGTCTTGTTGCGGCAGTTTATTAGTTTGCGGCAATTTACCGGCAAGTTGAATTTTAATCAAGAAGTCGTCTTTAGTGCTGTGAAAAGAGAGGGATGTCATCTTGACGAAATTAAGGCGCCAAGGACCGTTTATACCTGCATGGGTCGGTAGCAAGTCAGATGAATCGTTGGGAATGGTGATATCCCAATTGGCAGGTAAGGTGAAGGCCGGGGCTTCTCTGGGAATCAGAGTGCTAGTCAGTAAGGCGAGTAGTAGCACTAACACAATTATCGAAACAGACAAGGTTTTATTGGTTACGGTATATGCTTTATTGATGATTCCTCCTATGTTCTTTATTGCTAGTGTTAGTATAGCCTATTAAGCAGAACAATGGCTAATCATTAATTGAATACTTGGGTATTGCAATTTGTTCAATTTGGATATTGTTGAACTGCTGAATGGTAAAAGTAGTAGAGAATGGGTAAAATATAATAGATAATTGTGACTTTATGGACTATGTTGCGTCGGGAGGCCGAGTGTTTCTTAGAGATATCGGAAAAAATAAATGGGCGGCAGGCAGTGTGGTTTTGATTGTTGTGCTAGTGGTCATGAAAATGTTTGCGATTATGATATCAGATTTGATGCGATCAAAAGGTGATGAAGCCCATAGTTATTGCAAGTTAGACAATGAGTGTGTGGTGGTAAGAAGTGATGTTTGCGGATGTAACGCTGGTGGCACGAATATCGCTATCAATAAAACATTTGAGGCTGAATGGAATAGTGAATTGCTGGAAAGGCAGAAGACAGGTCGAATTACTTGTTTGGCGGTAATATCAGACGATTGGACTTGTACTGCCAAACCAAAGTGTGTGAATAAGAAGTGCTCTCTAGAGCAGTAGCAGCTATGAGCGCTTGGGTTGCCGGAGGTGGTAGAATGTGTGATGATGCGTTGATAAATTAAGGAGAGATATGAAATATCCGTTAGGATTAAGTTTCAAATTTTGGGCTTTTGCTCCACAAATTTTTGTGCGGGACAGCGAGGGTAACGAGGTGATTTATGTTCACCAAAAGTTGTTTAAATTGAGAGAGAAAGTTAATGTCTATCGCGACAGAACTAAGCAAGAGCTACTTAACACAATTCAAGCAGACAGAGTAATCGATTTTTCTGCACGATATAGAGTGTGTGATGCAAATGGCGCAGAGGTGTGTACCGCCAAGCAGTTTGGTTGGAAGTCGCTGTGGCAGACCCGCTTCGATATTTTGGAAGGGGATAGAGTAGTGTTTCGGTTGCGGGAGGATAATCCATGGACGAGGATGGGGGATGCACTCTTGGGCTGGATACCGCTAGGCGATCTGTTTTCCGGACTGTTTTTTCATCCGTCATATTCAATTTCGCGGGTAAATTCTGATGGGACCGATGGTGAGTTGGTACTGAGGATTGCCAAGAAAAGATCATTTGTGGAACGGTATTTTGTAATTGGCAAGTATGGCGAGTTGAGTGAGTGTGAGGAATCAGAGGTGCTGATGACAGCGCTTATGATGGTACTTTTGGAAAGAAGGCGGGGTTAGTTCATAGTAAACTCCCGGCGCGGGGGCCGGGAGTTGGGGGTCTACCAGTTGTACCGGCGGACAGTAATTGGTGGGCAGGGTGGAGGTTGGACTGGGTAGATGTTGACGTTGACGATTTGCGTCGACCGGTACTGGTAGTAATTGATGGTCTGGGGCGGCGTGTAGTGGCGGACCTGGGTTGGGTACTGCGGACAGGCGGCTGAATACTGGGGTGGGCAGTACCCCGGCGGGTTGGG
>JAKJEK010000051.1 GCA_022705465.1 Patescibacteria group bacterium
GCGTGGGCCAATGGTTATCGTGGTCGTTGGCCAAGTCCGTAGTCTGGAGGCTGGTTATATGGCGAGCAACAACGAGGTGCGACCGGGTATTTACAGGCATTATAAAGGCAAGATGTACCGAGTGGTTGGGATGGCAAAACATTCAGAAACACTTGATGATCTTGTGATTTATGAAGCACTATATAATAATGAATTGTCGAAGTTGTGGGTGAGGCCGGCTGAAATGTTTGCGGGTGAAGTGGATCGTGATGGGGAATCAGTAAAAAGGTTCACCCGTCTGGATGACGATAACAGTAATAATGCTATTAATAATTATTAAATTGATTGCACTTCTAATCCTGGTTGACGTGGTCAAGTTTGGTGTTTTTCTGTTGCTTGCGGTAATCTCAGCAATGCTTGAGGGAGTGGGTCGGCCACTTGGGTTGCCAATTCGGCTGAGGACAGATTTCGAAAAAAAGATCTTTTCTCCCGAGGCAGTGATGGCGATGGTATCGGCTGTAGTATACTTCTGGGTTTATGCATTTGTTTTCAAGCCAGATTTATTGCCGGCCGTTATTTTAATCTTTTCCTATTTGCTACCTATTAGCCTAATAATTACTGTGATGCTTTCGGTTGATGAGGATCTTGCTGATGATTTTATAGATACGGATCTAGAGAAAGAGGAAGTCCAAGCGGTTTCTCAAGAAGAAATAAAGATGCGAATTTCTCCTAAGGGTTGGGAGCGGTTCAGATTGCCCTGGTTTGAGAGTATTTATGCGATTATTGGTAATCTTGGGTTGTCCATTCTTGCTTCTTTAGTTAGCTTGCTATACTTTGCTTTCAAATCAGAGGAGGATATTGAGAGGAAGTTGCCGGGCCAGAACGACTGCGAGGTAGACGCGTGGTATGAGTTTGAGCGATTCTATTATCAACAGCAGAATTTCTCGTTCATAGATGCTCTTATGGTTACGGCAAAGGAGGTGGCAAGGTGGTCGAATGGATTTGATGCGGTGATTGCAGACCCTGTGTCGGGGACAGAGATGATGAGAAAGCGAGGAGAGTTGCCGAAAAATGAGAGCGAGCGGCAGGAATACGCGGAGAAGCTAGTTTGGTGGATTACTAACAAGGCGCGTTTTGCAAACGTTTTCCAGCTGACATTTTATAACACTTTTCCAGAGACACATCATGAAGTAACACCAATGTTTGGGTACTGTGCTAAAACCGGAAACTGGGATTTATATTTAACTGAGGATAGATTCTTGCGCCTAAAGAACGCCTGGCAAAAAAGTGGTTTGCCGGAAGATTTGTTTTATCCTCGAATCAAGCGAGTTACACCGCGAGTTTCAGGCTTTAAGCTTTTCCTAAGTAGAGTATTTCCACTGGTTGATCAGCAGCCATATTTGACACCAAGAGAAGCCAAGGCGTCAGATGTAATGCGAAAGGGTGAATAATGAATTTAGCAAACCGCCATGAATTAATTAGTTATTTACAGAAGCACGGACTGTATACAAAGCGACAGCTTGGACAGAATTTTTTAGTAGATAGGGCTGCTTTGGCGTCGATTGTGGGAGCGGCTGATATCAGGGATGAAGATTGTGTAGTGGAAGTCGGGCCTGGGCTTGGAGTGATGACCGAGGAACTAGTTAGGCGAGCCGGTAAGGTTGTGGCAGTTGAGATTGATCAGGTGCTGGCAGCGCTACTGGCTGAACGAATGAAGAAAGAGTTTCCTGGGTTTGTGCAAAACCTGGAAATCGCGGTTGGCAGCATTTTGTCAGTTAATCTACCGGAATTATTGCAGGGGTGTTCAAGTTATAAAGTGGTCGCGAATATTCCGTACTATATAACGTCTAAAATATTAGAGCTGTTTTTGAATATGGAACAGCGGCCAGACAGCATTGTGGTGTTGACTCAAAAAGAGGTGGCTGAGCGGATTTGTGCCCGGCCAGGTGAGATGTCAGTGCTTGCAGTGTCGGTTCAATTGTTTGGCGAACCGGAGATTGTGCGGGTAGTGCCGGCGCGATCATTTTTCCCGGCACCTGAAGTTGATTCGGCAGTATTGCGAATCAAGAATATCAAAGAGCCTGAGTGGAATGGACTAGGTGAGCAGGAGTTTTTCCGGTGTGTTAAACACGGGTTTGCAGCGCGACGAAAAACTTTGTTAAATAATCTATCGGCTGGTTATCATTTAGAAAAAGGGGCGGTTTTGGACATTCTTGGCAGGGTTGGGTTGGCGAGCACGACGCGAGCTCAAGAGGTTAGTATTGAGCAGTGGAAAGAGCTTTGCCGGCAGTTTAAGTAAAAGGGCGGGGAGAATGGACTCAGATAATAAATTATTAACTTTATCGGAGTTCCGGCGTGAGCTTGGGATTCCCTTGGTTTTAGCAAAGAAGTTAATTGTCTGGGGTGAGGTTGAGGCAGTCAGGACAGTGGATGGCACAATTAGAGTTACTGAAGAAGAGCTGCTGGAAGCAAGGGATTTGTTGCGACACCCGTGGACTAAGACAAAATTATACCTGAGATCGCTGGGTCCCGGATTGATAACCGGCGTATCAGACGATGATCCTGGCGGTATCGGGACTTACTCTTCAGTTGGAGCGGCTTACGGATATGCACTGTTATGGACGGCGGCATGGCTGCTGCCGATGATGCTGGCAGTGCAGGAGGCTTGCGCCAGAATTGGGATAGTGACGAATCGCGGGTTGGCTGGTGTATTACAGCGCCACTACAAGCGAAGAGTGGTGATGGGTGCGGTACTATTGTTAATTATTGCTAACGTGGTTAATATTGGTGCCGATATCGGGGCGATGGCTGCAGCACTTGGTTTAATAACCAGGGTTGATTTTATTGCTGCTGTTTTATTTTTCGCTTTGCTTATGATTGGAATCGAGGTACTGGTCCCATATAGGACTTATTCAAAAGTATTAAAATGGCTAACATTGTCAGTTTTGGCATACGTGGTGACGGGCATTATGATCAAGCCGGACTGGTCGCTGATCGCGGAAAAGGCGCTGGCGCCGGAGGTCCACTTTACTAAAGATTATTTGTTTGCAATGGTGGCGGTGTTTGGAACAACAATCACTCCTTATCTGTTTTTCTGGCAAACTTCGGAGGAAGTGGAGGAGAAGCGCTTGGAGAAGGACGAAGGTGTGCGGCCGCTTTCGATGCAAAATCGGATTGCCCGAATGAGGACGGACGTAAAGACAGGTATGGTACTTGCTAATCTAGTCTTTTTCTTTATTGTCGTAACAACTGCTCAGGTGTTGCACGCAAACGGGATTACCACAATCGAATCAGCCGAGCAGGCAGCAGAGGCGTTGCGTCCATTGGCTGGCGATCGGGCTTTCCTGTTGTTCGCCCTGGGGATTATTGGTACTGGGTTATTGGCAGTACCAATACTGGCTGGATCAGGAGCATACGCTTTGTCGGAATTAATGAAGTGGCGAGAAGGTCTTGGTTACTCATTTTCTCAAGCTAAAGGTTTCTATCTGATAATTGTATTTTCGATACTGGTCGGGGTGATGATTAACTTTATCGGGATTAACCCGATTACAGCGCTATACTACTCGGCCTATTTGAATGGAATAGTGGCGTTGCCACTCTTAGCGGTGATTATGGTGGTGGGAGGGGATTCGAAGATAATGGGGCAGGAGGTTCACCCGCGTTGGGTTAAGGTGTTTGGTTGGATGGCGGTTGTTTTTATGGCCATAGCTGTTATACTGACGGTTATCTTTAGTGTGAGTTAAGATCGAGGAATGACAATGGGAACATTATATGTAATCGCAACACCGATCGGGAATCTGGAAGACATCACATTGCGGGCGATCAGGGTATTGAGGGAAGTTAATTTGATCGCTTGCGAGGATACCAGGGTGACTCGGCACCTGCTTGATCACTATGAAATCAAGACACCAACAGTGTCATATTTTCAGCATTCGAAATTATCCAAAATCGATTATCTGGTTGAGCAGCTCAGGCAGGGCAAGAATGTTGCTTTAGTGTCGGACGCCGGTACACCGGGGATTTCTGACCCTGGACAGGCTTTGATTGGTTACTTACGGCAAGAGTTGCCGGAAGTGGCCGTACTCCCAATACCTGGTCCGAGCGCAGTTGCGGCGGCGGCAAGCGTAGCCGGAACGATCGAAAAGGAGTTTTACTTTGCCGGTTTTCTACCAAAGAAAAAGGGCAGGCAAACAAAATTTAAGATGCTATCCAAACTGGAAACACCCATTGTTATTTACGAATCAGCCTTAAGACTTGAACGGACGCTTAGTGATATCCAAAGCCATTTTGGTGATGAAGTTGAAATTTTTATCGCTAGGGAAATGACGAAAATGTTTGAAGAATACTGGACCGGTCGTATTAGCGAGGTGATCCGTGATCTAAGCAATCATAAATTAAAAGGTGAAGTGGTGTTGATAGTAGGACATGGCGGTGCGAAACAGGCAGAGGGGGATTGATGAGATTTGAATGGGGTTTGTCTGGGCGACGGTTGTTTAATTGACCTGAAGGAGGAGTGGGAATGTTTGCAGACCTAATTGTTGCATTTGCCAGCTTGATAACCGGAACGATCGACTATTTTGGTTATGCGGGTATTTTTGTTCTAATGCTGGTTGAGTCAGCTGGAATACTAATCCCATCTGAGATAATTATGCCATTTGCTGGTTTTGTGGTATCTGAGGGCAGGATAGGATTTTGGATGGTGGTAGTAATGGGAGCGTCTGGGAATCTGGTTGGATCATTGTTGGCTTACTGGATTGGTTATCGTGGCGGGCGGCCGTTAATTGAAAAATATGGCCGCTATGTGATGATTTCGAAGCACGATTTAGATCTTGCTGATAGGTGGTTTACCAAATACGGTATTTTTACCACTTTCTTTGGTCGGGTACTGCCGATCGTTAGAACTTATATTTCATTTCCTGCCGGTATTGCCCGGATGAACCTTTGGAAATTCTCAATTTATACTTTTTTGGGAGCTTTGCCGTGGTGTGCCGCACTTACTTATGCTGGAGTTAGGTTGGGATCAAATTGGGAGGTATTGCGGGAGAGGCTTCATGGTTTTGATACGGCGGTCGGCATCTTGCTTGTTGTGTTTAGTGCTGGGTTTGTATGGCGCCATGTCAGGCGGGCAAAGGCTAGCGGATCTAGTCGCAACAACTAGTTGATTTTATTTGATGTGTTTTGGCTCGGCTTTTATATAAAAAATGCTCCGCTTATGCGGAGCATTTTGGTTGATGATCAGTCCGTCTGGCTGATCATGAGCTGATTGAGGGCCTGAACGTAGGCCAGCGCGCTGGCCTCGATGGTATCGGTGCTGATGCCACGGCCAGTGAATATTCGGTCTTTTTTGCCATTACGGATTCGAACGACGACATGCCCCAAAGCGTCGGCGCCGGGGGTTGCTGAGGTAACCGAGAAATCCACCAGTTCGTGGTTGATGTCGGCCACCTTAGCAATAGCCTGAAAGACGGCATCAATCTGGCCATCGCCAACCTCAACCTCGGTTGAGGATTTGCCGGAACGGGAAATCCGAATGGTGGCAGTGGGTTTGATACTGGTGCCAGACATGGCATGGAAGTATTCTAGCTTGAAGTGACCATTGGTTGCCCGGTCTTTACCGGCAACGATCGCCTCCAGATCGGCATCGAATACTTCTTTCTTCTTGTCAGCCAGCTCTTTGAACTGACTGAAGGCTTGTTCGACTTCGCTGGTGCTGAGGTCGTAGCCCAGCTCCTTGAGGCGCTCGACGAAGGCATGGCGTCCGGAATGTTTGCCCAACACCAGCTGGTGTCTGGGAACCCCGACAGTGTCAGGGTCCATGATCTCGTAGGTGGTTCGCTCTTGAAGGACGCCATGTTGGTGAATGCCGGATTCATGACGAAAGGCGTTGGCGCCGACGATAGCCTTGTTGGGTTGAACGGTGGCGCCGGTGACGTCGGTGAGAAGCCGGCTGGATCGGTAAATCTCCCTAGTGTTGATGCCGGTGGTGATGCCACTGAAGTGATCCTGGCGGGTTCGGATTGCCATAACGATCTCTTCAAGAGCGGCATTGCCAGCACGTTCACCGATGCCATTGAGTGTGCATTCGACCTGATCAGCTCCAGCTGCAATTGCAGCGAGGGAGTTGGCCACGGCCAAACCCAGGTCGTTGTGGCAGTGGACGCTGATGACCGCCTGGTTGATGTTGGGTACGTTATCCTTGAGGTAACGGATCAATTCACCGTACTCCCAGGGGATAGCGTAGCCGACCGTATCGGGGATGTTGATGGTGGTTGCACCGGCCTCAATGGCAGCGGTGACAACATCGACCAGGAATTCCCGTTCGGTGCGGGAGGCGTCTTCCGGAGAGAATTCCACATCCTTGGTGAAATTCTTGGCCATCTTGACACCCGTAACGCTCATCCTGATGATTTCCGCGTGAGCCTTCCTGAGTTTGTGCTCAAGATGGATCTTGCTGGTAGCACAGAAGACATGGATGCGATGCTTCGGTGCGGGTGCCAGTGCATTTGCTGCCGCGACAATGTCTTTTTCGAGACAGCGAGCGAGACCGCAGATGGTGGGTCCGGAAATCTCAGAGGCGATAGCACGGACCGCATCGAAGTCGCCTTGAGAGGAGACTGGAAAACCAGCCTCGATGACATCGACATTGAGGCGGGCAAGTTGCCGCGCCACTTCCAGCTTTTCGTGCAGGTTCATACTGCAGCCTGGTGACTGCTCCCCATCACGCAACGTA
>JAKJEK010000052.1 GCA_022705465.1 Patescibacteria group bacterium
GATAACGCCGGATCGCTCAACCAGGCTGAGGTTGATAATCGGGTGGCTGAAATTAGAGAAGCGATTGAGCAACAGGATCGTCGGTTTGAGAGATTTCGTCGCAGAGAATCTTTGCGAGCCGGCCTGACGACAGCAGCAACCGCGGCAGTACTTGGTATTGCTGCCAGCGAGGCAACCGATTGGTTGCAGGAAAGAGTCGCTGGGAAAGTGAATGATCGAATCACGCTACTAGAATATTTCCAAGGTCAACGGCCAATGGATAAGTTTTTGGTTGATGGCAAAGAGGTGGTGCCCGGTATAATCCAACAGAGAATTACTATGCCCAAGACTGGCGAGTCAATCACGGCAAGGTTCAGCCTGACAGAAGATGGTAAGTTTATCCTGATTCCGGATTCTCTGCCGCCTGGCTACCGATTTGACGCAGCTTCTGGGCAGATCATACATGAGGTTGCGGGCGTAAAAGGCGGAGCTATGAGCGCTGACACATGGCGAGAATTTCGTCAGGGAATTCTCTCGCGATTTGGCGATAAGTTTGAGTCAACATATGGACGCTGGGTGGCTTTTGCAGACAATGGGACAAAATCAGTTGGTTCTTCGTATACTGTGAGATCTGGATACGAAGTTGGACCAGTATATTTTCCGCACTCAAATATTACGGAAAATATGCTTCATTTAAGGCCAGGTAGGGAGGGGTCGGTGGTTGTTGACATCTCCAGAATGCTTGGCGAGACCGCATTTGGTGGCGGCAAGGAAGTAAAGATTACTCCGGAGATGCTGGACCGTTTGGTGTTGACTATTGGCCCACGAGCACGCGAACTGTCTCACGATGTGTTAGCAGCCAGCTTTAGAAACGGAAAAATTGAGATCCCCAAAGAGATGGCCGATACCATATTTGAAATTGTTGGTGGGCGGGTTAAGCCGAAGGGTGGATTCCAACTGACGGTTGATAGCTTATTAAGCGGAGTCAATTCCGTGGATTACAGGGGCGGAGCGACACGGTTGTATTCTATTGCCAATATTTTTAGAGAGGGTGCCGGAATTATTACCGGACGACCACCGATTACCGAGTCTGTGCCAGTACCTAGTGTGGAGCGGCTACAGGGTACGATGCTTGAACCACCGATCGCTATTCCGTACGACCCACGCCGACCGATCGCAGATGTGGGGCCAGCTCGCAAGGAAAAGCCTGGCAAGAATGATGATGATCCAAATCCCAGCAAAGATAAAGAACAAACTGGAAAGAAGCACGATGACGATCATCTAGATGCTGGTGGCAAGCCTATGCCACCAGATGACCCTAAACGGGGCTCGAGGGAACAGATACAAACAAGACCGGATGGCAAGGACGGCGGTAAATCACAAGAAGATGGTAAAATGCCTCCTCCTCCGCCAGCAGCACCTGGAGCGGTCGGTGTGCGGGTGGCCCAGGAACAACTGCGGTCTGGCAAAAAGGCTGGTGTTGAAGATAGGTCTGGAGGTGAAAACCCAAGTGCGGCAGCCGAGAGGGCGGCTGGAAAAGAAAAAGTGGCTACTCAGCGAGTTGAGGGAAGGCGCCAGGTTGATTTAGTGGTCAGAACTGAGGCAATGGATGGTTTGGACGAGAGTTCGCTTCAGGAGATCATAAATAAATTGGAAGCAATTAAGCAAGCAGATGGTCGGCAAGGGCGATTCGAACATAAAAAGCATCGTTTTCTGGATCATATTGTGGCTGACAGAAAATATGGCGATGCAGCTAAAGAGCTCGGGGTTATCGTAATAGAGGATGGCAGAAGAAGACGCGAAGTCCGGGTTGCTGAGCTGACAGAGGATCAAGAACAGTTATTTGATAACCATATTGAAACGCTTCTTCTTGCTTTGCGTCGTCGAGAGGATAAACTTCGAATTCAGAGGTTGCAATCAGAGATTGCTGACGGTGGAGTCAAGACAGCTGAAACAGAATCTGATAGTAAATCTAAAGAAAAAAAAGCGGAACGGACTGCGTCAGGATTCCACGAAGAATTAAGTGAGACTATGCGAAAGCATGCCAAAGAAGCCGAGCGGCTTCAGCGAGAGCGAGAGGAAACTGCGCGTGAGGTCGCAAGGGCAAGGGCGCGTGAATCACAAGAAATCGCTAGTGAATCAAAGCGGCGAAATGAGGAAGCGCTACAATTGGCTCAAGAGCGTGCAAGGGAAATGGCACAGCGGTTACAAGAGGCAGCCGGAGCTGCTCAGGAAAGAATGAGAAAAGCAGCCGAAGCGGCGAGGGAACGTTTGCGAAAGAGAGAAGAGACGGAGCATCAACGAACGGTGTCGGCAAGACGGTCAAGGTTATATCAAGGCGGTTCTGGTACTGACAGGTTGAGACGTGTTGGATAGAACTATTAGTACAACATATAACAGGAGTAAATAATGGATCAGGATTTTCAACCAAAAGATACCGAACCTGAAGTTGAGGGCAATGGCTTGCCGGAGATTGCTCCGGAAATAAGGAGATACCTTCAGGCATTGATTATTGAAAAAGGTATAGATAATCTACCGGAGGATATTCTGGCGGAGGTTATGTATGACATGTATGTGCGGTTTGCTGATTACCTAATAGTAAATGTTTCTAAAGCACTGCCTGAAGGTAAATTCTACGAGTTTGAAGAGATGATGGAAAGAGGCGAACCCCAAACTGTTATCCAGGCATTTATTCGAGATAATACCGATTATAAGAAGGTGATGGACGAGACATTTTCTGAGTTCAGGGAAACGTTTTTAAAGGGTTAGTGTTTGCTAATATAGCACTGTATTACTTATTCATAAAAAATCCGGCGGTAACATGTCGGATTTTTTATGAATAAGGGATTGGTAAATTGAATTTTTTTCAGGTGATTATCCACAACTTTATCCACAGTGGGGGAGGACAATTAGTTGACTCTCTGCGGTTAACTACCTAAAATGTGGGTAGGTGGGAAAAAGTGGGAAAAAGTGGAACCTGCCTAATCAGTGTTTGTAAAAACAAAGACAAATGAAAAAACCAAAAATAATCGTAATAAAAATAAAAAGTTCACCGTATCAAGCGGTAACATTGAAAATTAAGCAATAGCCGAAAGACGAACTATGTTCATCGGCGAGTACACACATTCAATAGACGATAAAGGCAGACTGGCGCTACCAGTCAAGTTTCGTTCTGAGCTTGAGGCTGGTTGTGTTATTACGCGTGGTCTTGATGGTTGTTTGTGGATATACTCGACGGTAGAGTGGCAAAATCTCGCTCAGAAAATTGCAGAATTACCGATTACGCAACGAGACGCAAGGAGTTTTTCCCGGCTAATGCTGGCTGGAGCAATGGATTCCAAGCTTGATAAAGTTGGCCGAATCAATGTCCCTCAGTATCTGAAAGAATATGCGGGGATTGAGGGCAAGGTGGTGGTCGCTGGAATGTATAACCGCCTGGAGATTTGGCCAGAAGACAAGTGGATTGCTTTCAAGAAAGAAATGGAAGCAAATTCTGACAAGATCGCCGAAAATTTAAATGAAATAGGTTTTTGATTGGTAATTGTTTCAGGCTAGTAGCCAGCCACAATTCGTTTTCGCTTGTAGGAATCGGAGGAGGACAAGGGAATGACGAATACTAGTTGCTCGGTAGAGCAAGATCAAAAACAAAAACTTTTTTCCAAGTGTGGCAAAAACAAACATGCTGGCTACTAACCTGAGGGAGTTAATAATTCAAGAGTGGGTAGGAGGGGTTCGTGGATAGAATTGTTGCAGTATCTCGTCGGTCACGTAACGTAACTCAAAAACGAAATAAGACAGTCAGCCGTGATGTTGTAATCGGACCGACAGCTATTAAATTCGTCGCAATAGTAATTTGTGCCGTTTTAGCGCTGGTTTATTTGACTCAATCAACAGCTGGGGCAAATCGCAGTATCAAGGTAAGAGGTTTGGAGACAAAAAGAGGACAGCTATTATTAGAGAAGGAGCGTTTAGAGGTTGAGCAAACTAGATTAAAGTCACTAAAAGAGATAGACGGCGGAGTAGAGAAGAATGTTATGGAGCCAATGTCATCTGTTGAGCACATCAATGCTCATCCAATAGCTACCGGATCAAATTAATTACTAAAATACTATGTCGGACTACGAGAAAATAGCCAGAGTCCGCCTCACAACTATGGGGGGACTGGTGCTTTTTATGTCGCTGGTAATGTTGTTGCGGATGTTTGATATTCAGGTAGCCAAGCACGGCTATTATTCTGCTTTGGCGCAAGATCAGCACATATTCGAAAAGGTAGAGTTGGCACAACGCGGCCAGATCTACGTACGAGATTCATATGCCGATCCGGATAGATATTATCCGCTAGCCTTTGACGTTAAAAAGTTTGCAGTTTGGGCAATTCCCCACCAGATTAAAAAGAAACAGGAGGCAGCCCAGAAAATAGCGGAACTTACCGGAATATCGGAACAAGAAATATTTTCAAAGATTGATAATGATAAATTATATATTCCCCCGATTATTAAAGGTTTGAGCTTGGATGAAGCCAACAAAATCAAGCGTGCGAAATTGGAGGGGGTGTTGGTGGTGCCGGAATATAGCCGATATTATCCTGAAGGCGCACTAGGTGCTCATTTGCTGGGTTTTGTTAATCGTGAAGGTAATGGTAACTACGGTTTCGAGGGATATTTTAACGATGAATTGAAGGGTAAAAACGGAACTATCACGGGCGAAAAGGATACTCTAGGTCGTATGATAAATTTGCTTGACAAGAAAGAGCCACAAAATGGTACTAGCTATGTATTAACTATCGACAGATCGGTTCAGTACTATGTGGAGAAAAAGTTGGCCGAAGCAGTGGAAAAATATGAAGCAGAGTCGGGCTCAGTTATTGTCATGGATACCGAGACCGGGGGAATCGTAGCTATGGCAAGCGTGCCTACCTATGATCCGAATAATTATAGCGAGTACGCTAATACTGATTCAGGAATATTTATAAATCCGGTAATAGCCCACCTTTATGAGCCCGGTAGTATTATGAAGCCAATTATTATGGCGGCTGCGCTAAACGAGGATGTTGTAAAGCCAGAGACAACAGATAACTTTAGTAATTATACGGTAGTTGATGGATATGAGATTCATACGGCTGAAGATAAGGCGTTTGGATACGAGAATATGACCCAGGTGTTGGAAAATTCCGATAACGTAGCGATGGTCTGGCTTTCAGAAAAATTGGGCAAGGAGAAGATGTATGAATATCTTAAGTCGTTTGGGTTGTTTTCGAAAACCGGAATTAAACTGGATGCCGAGGTGTCGGGTTACGGGCCAGAGGTGAAACGCTGGCGTAACATTCATCGAGCAACTATTTCCTTTGGCCAGGGAATATCAGTTTCGTTGATTGAGATGGTGGCGGCATATTCTGCTATCGCAAACGATGGGGTTTATGTCTATCCGCAGATTGTGGACACTATAATAATGCCGGACGGTACAAAGAAAAAGGTAGAAAAAGTTGAAGGCGAAAGAGTTATTAGAGAGCTAACAGCAAATCAATTGTCTGAAATGCTGGTGTCAGTGGTGGACAACGGTCATAGTAAGAGAGCCGGTGTCCCAGGTTTCCGTGTTGCCGGTAAGACTGGTACGGCACAGATTCCAAAGGCAGATGGTCCGGGTTACGAGGAGGACGTTTATAATCATTCATTGGCTGGATTTGCACCTGCTGAGCAGCCAAGGTTTGCGATGATAACAAAAATCGAAAAGCCAAAGGCAGCAAAGTACGCTGAAGCAACTGCAGCACCTCTTTTTGGCGAAATAGCTTCATTTCTGCTACATTATTATTATCGGGTTCCACCAACTCGATAGTTTGTTGTAAAGAAAGCAGTAAGGGATTATTAGCATGAAACAATGGTTGATAGGTATTGTATACAGCTTACTTCGTAATTATGCCCAGCGAGTTATTCGCCAGCACAAACCGATCGTAATTGCAGTGACAGGATCGGTTGGGAAGAGTTCAACAAAGGAAGCTTTATATAGAGTTCTGCATGATGAATACGGAGACTCAGTAAGGAAGAATTACGGCAATTTGAACACAGAAATCGGAGTGCCGTTAACTATTTTGGGGTATGAATCATTGCCTACTAAGTGGCAGTGGCCGATGTTTCTCGTTGCGGCTGGAGTGAGGTCATTTACGACGAGGGTGTACCCAAAGTATCTTGTGTTGGAGATGGGGATTGAAAAGGTTGGAGATATGCGTTACCTGGCAACAATTGCGCCTCCTGATTATGCCGTGATTACCTCGCTCGCCGGTGCTCATTTGGCAAATTTTGCACATAAAGGCGAGTACCATCGGGAAAAACTATCTATAACACGATTTCTCAAACCCGGTGGCAGAGCATTGATAAATGCGGATGATATTGTAATGCAGGACCTGAGGGGAGAAAAGTTTGTACGGGTTGCCATTGATAACAACGATGCCGATTTTCATGCTGCGATTATTCGTCAGACAATTGAGGAGACGGAATATCGTATATCCTCTACTGGCCATAAAATCACAATTAAGTCAAAACTACTTGGGCGACATATGGTTTATCCATCTTTGTTTGCTTTTGCGCTCGCTAGTAATTTGGGTATATCTTTGTTAAGGACGGGTAAATCTTTAGAAAAGTTAAGAACACTGCCTGGCCGGTTGAATGTACTAGCGGG
>JAKJEK010000053.1 GCA_022705465.1 Patescibacteria group bacterium
GTTGGAGCGGTCTCAGGAAACGCCAAAATCGCCAACCGTCACAACTTGATAACCAAATTTCAATCGCTCGAATATATTATCGGCTTCAATATCGACCGCCGTATGGGCGACCTGCTCGACTGCATTACTGTCGTACCCGGCGTCGTGGGCGCCTTTCGTGTTTCAGCCATTAACAAAGTTGGCGGATTTAGCACCAACACCTTAGCTGAAGACACCGACCTCACCTTCGCCATCAAAAAAGCCGGGTATAAAATTGTCTACGACCAAGCGGCTATTGCCTATACTGAGGCACCGCAAAACTACAGAGACTGGCTCAAGCAACGATATCGCTGGACCTTTGGCACTATGCAGGCTGTTTGGAAACACCGCACCTCTTTCTTGAACCCTGCCCACAACAACTTCGGAATGATCGGATTACCATACCTGGTTGTATACCAAATCATCTTCCCCTTGCTAAATCCAGTTTTCGATCTAGTTCTAGTAATTGGTTTAATTACCGGTCGCATCAACTTAATGGTAATCGCTCTCGCTGCCTACACTGTTTTAGACTTTATCTACGCAGGTATCGCCCTTAAACTCGACCGCGAAAAGCTATTCAATTTGTGGCTGATTATTCCTCAACGCATCATTTACCGGCCGTTTCAATACTATATAATCGTCAAATCCTTCTTGAATGTACTCAAAGGCCAGTGGGTTGGCTGGAACAAACTCAAGCGAGAAGGCAAGCTTCTGGCAAAAATGCAAAAATCAGGCTTCTCCAAAACCTAACACCGTGCTATCAACCTTGAATATAGTCATTCAAATAGAACGCTAGTAGGGCAAGGAATATCCGCGGTCATATCCAACAAAAAATACTACTTCATTGTAGCAAATCTAGAAATCGTCCGTTAATTAACCGGCACCGGAATAAACCCCGATAAGTGTTTTTTATCCTGTAGATACTGCGGCGTTATTTTTAGATGCGGTTGCCCAGGCAATGTTAGCGTATTGTTTAACGGGGCATTATTGGCCTGTCCAGTATCTTGCACGTCTTTTCTAGCATCAAGAGAAAGAACACTCTCATGTATAACCGTATTACTATCCGCAACACCAGATATCGTTAAGGACGACCATTCAGGTCTCTCCAGCCAAGCGCTAATCACCAGCACTGCCAACGGCACCACTAAAACGTTTGTGGCCACCAGCCCAATTCTCAATACATTCCTCCACCTCCTGCCTGTCGGATCAATGAATATCATAACACTCAATAATAATAAAATAGATAACCCTATGTCAATTATCCCAAACCAAAATGGACCAAATAATTCGTTTCTCTTTTACTGTCCACAAATTTTGGAATAAAACAGATAAAACCTCCGCCCGGCTCTAACCACTTAGGCTAACTAATAGTTCAAGCGAGACTTATTATCTCAACCCAAATTGAACACCTATGCGCTTATCCAGAAACCCGGCCCGCCCCCAGACAGCAAACGAATCGGTCGGCATTACAGCCTATAAAAAGACAAAGCGCTTGAAATTTCTTACCTAGATCTATATCCTTTCAGTCGCATACCATCAACTGCAGCAAGGGAGAGTAACATGGGCGACACACCTTATTCGACCGAAATCGGCCAATACCTGGTGATCTGGATCACCGGCTGTACTGGCACCTACATCGCTGAGATCATCCAGTCCGATCCACTACGCCTCAAAGTCATGGATGATGGTCCGTATGCCAATCTGCAGGGTGAAGACTTCATCATCCGTGCTGAAGAAAGCGCTCGGCTCCAACAAGATGACCGTGAGAACACCTGCCACTACCTTCAGTCCATCAAGGGCAAAGTCGTCTCCGGACTGAAAAGCCTGGGCGTCACCGATGGGCAACTGCACGAAATCTTGCCAGCGCCCTAAAGCACCGCCATGCGGCACCACGAACCGTCCATCCTATCCTCAACCGTCCTCTCAGGGCGGTTTTTTATCTTAATGACTAGATGCATATATTAATACCCCGACCTACAGTAATGGAACTCGTGCCAACATACCAATTTATCCAGTCCCATATTGCATTGATACTTGACATTCCATAATTTTCCGGTATAATCTCCATAGCAGTTAGTAGCTCTCACAACGATTGATTGAGAAATGAAGTGCGCACTTGTGCATTTTTTCCTCGATCAAATCCATTCAATGGTCGAGGCCTTTCCACACGGAGAGGAAGAGAGCGAGAGAGTGAGAGAGGGGAACGACAATGTCGTACCAAGACAAGATCACCCGGGCCTTGGTTGTCATCGAGGAGCACTACGCTGAAGTCTGTCAGGACTTCGACTCCGACAGCTTCCTGAATAAGCTGCGGAAAGACGGTGGAACATCCGAGGAGACATTGCGCCAGTTCACCTGGGAAGACCTGCAATCGTACGGCCTGCCCAAGGTGTTGGCTCGTCGCGTCGCCGAGATGTTCCGTGAGACGGACACAACCAAACAGCGACCGGCATTCGTCTCGGCCAACAAGGCCGAACGGATGACGCCGGCCGAACTGGTGGCAGCCTATGATCCCCGCGATCCGTCCAACGCCGTCGGCACACGGCTAAGCGGCATGGTTAACAACCAGCCGTGCATCGTGTTCACCGACAACGGCCAGGTCGACGCGGAGAACTCCCTGACGCTGGTCAACGAGCTTCGCGACGGCTTCCCGCCCCGCGACATACTCCTGGTCAGCGGCCACCCTCGCAAGGTCTACCGGATCGGAGAGAGACCGACCAGCTGGCGGATGAAAATCCGCTCTACCCCGGCAAGATTCTTCGGCCGGACGGCACCTGCGACCAGACAGGGCTGAACTGGACCGGCGTACCCCAAGAGGTGCGCGTCCTGCTCCGTCTGGCTCTTCGGAGCGGAGAGCTCCGAGTGAGCTCGCTCGATGACGCCCACAAGGATATTGCCAACACAACCACCCAAAACAAAAAACAAAACCTCCACACCCTTTACTGGAATATGGTTTTTACGAATCCAAATCAGTTTAAACTAAATGGCGAAGCCGAAATGTTCCTAAGAAAAGCCAGCCTGGAGAACAAGGAAACCATAAAAACACAGAAGAACAGCCGGACAATCGAGCATGGTATAAAAAATAAACGCTATACCGAAGACAAGTTTCTGTTCCATGTACCAATCAAACTGAACTTCTGCCGCGAAGAAAGAAGACTCAACAACAAAGTAAATTCGGCCATCGCTTCAAATTTCGACAACCTCCATGTTATCGGGATCGATCGCGGAGAAAAACATCTGGCCTATTATTCAGTAATCGATACTAAAGGAAATATTGTCGAACAAGGCACATTAAATTCAGATCTGCAAGGACAAAACTATGCGGAAAAACTCGAAAACCTAGCCCGCCAAAGAGACGAGGCCAGAAAAAGTTGGCAAGAGATCGGAACCATCAAAGAACTAAAAGACGGTTACGTCTCCCAGGTCGTCAGAAGAATCGCCGATCTGGTCATTAAATACAACGGCATTGTGGTATTAGAAGACCTAAACACCGGCTTTAAGCGAGGAAGGCAAAAAATTGAAAAGTCAGTTTATCAGAAACTCGAGCTTGCGCTGGCTAAAAAACTAAACTTTCTGGTCGATAAATCCGCCCAAGACGGCGAAGTCGGCTCTCCTTCTCGCGCTCTTCAACTCACGCCCTTAATCAACAATTTCGGCGAGATGGAGAAATGGAAACAATGGGGAGTACTATTCTATACTCGTGCCGCCTACACCTCGATAACCGATCCTATCACCGGTTTCCGTAAAAACATTTTCCTGCCAAGAGATACGGTAAAATCTATGAGGGAAGCCATTTTGAATTTTGACGGCATTAACTACGATCAAACCAAAAACGCCTATTACTTCACCTATGACCCATCAAATTTCAAAGGCAATAAATGCTCTTCCCAAACCTGGACAATTTACTCCTGCGTTGACCGCATCATCAATAAGCGCAATAAGGAAAGTGGCAAATGGGAATCGCATCCAATCAATGCAACCGAAAAACTAAACGATCTGCTTGCCTCGCACAACATCAACAAAAATCTACCGATTTTACCGCAAATCGAAGCTAGAAATGATTTGCCTGGTAAGTTCTATGAAGAGCTGATTTGGTGTATTAATCTCATTCTTCAACTTAGAAACTCAGACTCATCAAACAACACCGACTTTATCCAGTCGCCGGTTGAACCATTTTTCAACAGTAGAATACATGAGAAAACCGGCAGACAAAGTGATGGAAAAGATATCGCTAACCTACCAACTTGCGGTGATGCAAATGGAGCCTACAACATCGCCCGCAAAGGCCTAATAATGCTTAAAAAAATCCGCCAAAATCCAGAAAAACCCGACCTTTTTGTTTCCGATGAAGAATGGGATCAATTCAATCATATGTCTTACAAGAATCAGCGAAACGAAAAACAGGCGTCATTAGCAAAAATAGTATAGATGGATCCAACAGTTACCCGGTTTATAAAATGAAAAAGAGATAGAATCAGATTATAAAAACAGGTTTGAAAATACAGACAGCATTCTGATATTCTCCCTTTGTGAGAGCTGCAAAAAAAAGATAATCCGTTATGGCTCCGCCGCCAATCTGGATAAAGACATCCTGTTTTTCGAATAATCAGCACGTTAACAACCTGTTAAAGTAGTAGTCTAGTTGCAGGCATTATTAGCAAAACCCTAGTCTTTATGTTTTTGCGCACCCCGCCAGGCTCGAAAGTCGTGCATTTATTATCAATGCATTCGCATCTTTTGAGCTTGGTAGGCTCAATTTTACTCTCTAATACCTACAATAGATTTCTACTTTTGTAGATTAAAAGAATCTTAACGGATACCATTCACTCTAATACCTACAATAGATTTCTACTTTTGTAGATCTATTCTATTCGGGAATTTGGATTATCTCTAATACCTACAATAGATTTCTACTTTTGTAGATCATTCCAGATCTCAAACTCGTTCTTCTCTAATACCTACAATAGATTTCTACTTTTGTAGATTGGTTAAATAGGCAATCGCCCGTCTGTTTCTCTAATACCTACAATAGATTTCTACTTTTGTAGATTCCATTATTTCCTTTCGCTTTTCCTCTCTAATACCTACAATAGATTTCTACTTTTGTAGATAGAGGTGGCACAGATAGAAGTGCGTGTCTCTAATACCTACAATAGATTTCTACTTTTGTAGATGACAAATTTGCTCATATCTGGTAATATGAATCGAAATCATTAATATGGTTCGAGTTTAACGAGAAGCCGCCGGATATTACCGGGCACTCCCCAATCTTCTCCGCTCCGCTCGAAGAATACATCATATGTCAAAACTTCAAATCGGAATTGTCGGATTGCCTAATGTCGGCAAGTCAACACTATTCAACGCGCTAATCAAAGGCGCCAAAGCCGAAGCAGCCAACTACCCCTTCTGCACCATCGACCCTAATGTCGGTGTGGTTGAGGTTCCGGACGAACGCCTCAAAGCTCTGACCGAAATCTCTAAATCAGCAAAAACCATTCCCACCACTATCGAATTCGTTGATATCGCCGGGCTGGTTCGTGGTGCCTCCAAAGGCGAAGGCTTGGGCAATCAGTTCCTAGCCCACATCCGCGAATGTGATGCCATTGCTATGGTTGTCCGCTTCTTCGAAGACAACAACATCGTCCACACCGAGGGAAAAATCAGTCCACTGGAAGACATTAAGACCATTGAAACCGAACTCCAACTCTCTGACATCACCACCGTCGAGAAACGCCTCTTCTCAGTCGAGAAAGAGATGAAATCGGGCAGCAAAGAATCCAAGTTCGCCCACTCTGCCCTCCAAAAAATTAAAGACTTGCTCTACCAGGGCAAAAACGCCCGCGAAGCCCAACTCGAAGATCAGGAAAAAGCAGCCATCAAAGGCTTGCCGCTGCTTACCCAAAAACCTATTCTCTACATCGCCAATGTTTCCGAGGGGCAACTGGCTAACTTCGACCGTTTGCTCACCGGCGAATTAGCTAAACACTATTTTGTGCCCATCAGCGCCAAAATCGAATCGGAATTAAATGAACTTTCAGAGCAAGAACAAGCTGAATACCTTGAAGCTCTAGGTATTGGTAGCACCGGCCTAAACCACTTGATCAAGAAAGCTTACGAGCTGCTGGGTCTGATCACCTTCTTTACCTCCGGCGAAAAAGAGACCCGGGCCTGGACCGTACACGAGGGCGCTACTGCCCCCGAAGCCGCCGGCGTTATTCATACTGATTTTCAAAAAGGCTTTATTGCCGCCGAGGTAATCCCTTGGCAAGACCTCTATGCTCAAGGTGGCTGGACTCAGGCCAAAGCCAAAGGCCTCGTCCGCACTGAAGGCAAAACTTATATCTTTCAGGATGGTGACGTCACTGTCTTTCGTTTCAACGTTTAATCCCTTCTGCCCACCAAAGCTCCGCACTGACGTTGTGTGGGACCAGATACATCGTGGACACTCTGTCATCGTAAATGATACAATGGCAGACCTAGAAAAGAGGTGTCCATGAAGGGAAGAATTGGCGAATCTACTGCCTATGGCGTTGTGCTTCCTCAC
>JAKJEK010000001.1 GCA_022705465.1 Patescibacteria group bacterium
AAATGAAACAGATGGTCTCGATGGTTTGGCTGGCGGGATTTTCGCATTATCTTACGGTGCTTACGCTTTTATTGCTTTGACTCTTGGAAAAGCTGAGTTAGCGGTGTTTTGCGCAACGGTAATGGGAGCGCTAATGGCATTCTTGTGGTTTAATATTCCGCCTGCAAGGTTTTTTATGGGTGATACAGGTAGCATGGCGCTTGGAATGACACTCGGAGTTATTGCTTTTCTTACTAATTCTGTGATTGTGTTACCGATTATTACACTTGTATTTGTGGTTGAGGGTCTGAGTTTTATAATTCAATATACATCGAAGAAGCTGCGCGGTAAAAAAGTCTTTTTGTCCTCTCCTCTGCACCACCATTTAGAGGCAGTGGGGTGGCCTGAGTACAAGATTACCATGCGTTTTTGGATTATCAGCGGAGTTGCTTCGGTAGCTGGGTTAATTATCGCATTAGTAGGACGAGGTATTGTTTAGGAAGATTAAATGACTAATAGAGATCTTGCAACAAAAAAGGTGGCAGTATTGGGTCTTGGAATTGAAGGGGCGGCAGTGACCCGGTTTCTACGCGGTAAAGTTAATACATTAACTGTTTTGGATCATGCGAAACGCAAGGAGATGTTGGAGAAGGCTCAAGGCGAACTACGAGTTCAGCTAGAACAGATTTGGGATGATCCGGACATCGCCAAGGAGGTCGGCGATGACTATATGGACAAGCTTGATCGGTTTGACATTGTGTTCCGAACTCCGGGCATCTCTTATAATAATGAAAAGATTCAAGAGGCGATAAGTAAAGGAGTGGAGATTTCCAGCCAGATTAAGTTGTTTTTTGATCTTTGCCCGGCGCGAATAATCGGGGTGACCGGAACAAAGGGTAAGGGCACTACATCATCTTTAATCTACGAGGCACTTAAGAATCAAAGCGAGCAAGATGGTTCAGAGTTCAAAGTTTTTATTGCTGGGAATATTGGTTATCCGGCAATAAGCTTGTTGCCGAAGCTAAGTAGTAAAGACATAGTGGTGTTGGAACTGTCCAGTTTTCAACTGATGGATCTCGATCAAAGTCCGCACATAGCGGTTGTGACTAATTTGGATGTTGAGCATCAGGATTATCATAAAAGTCTAGAAGAGTACCACAAATCAAAATATAACATTCTTGCTCATCAGGAGGAAGGGGATTTTGTCATATTAAATCTTAACTCCACATTTCCTGGCGAGTGGTTGCTAGGGGTAAAAAGTGACGTAGTGTATTTTTCCTCCGATGAAGATGAGCGTGCAGAAGCTTTTGTTCGTGAAATTTCAGGCGACCAGGGAGTGGTGGTAAAATCAGGTGATAAAGAGCAGCTTGTTTGTCGTCAGAGTGAGATTAAGCTGGTTGGTCGGCACAATTTAGAAAATATTGCTGCTGCATCACTTGCTTATTGGTTCGCCTTGGCGCCGTCATCTAATAGCGACTTTATGCAAACATTGCGTCGGACGGTCAAGGAATTTACAGGATTGCCGCATCGCTTGGAGCTTGTGGCGGAAGTCGATGGCGTGAAGTACGTTGATGATTCATTTGGAACAACGCTGGGTCCGACCATTGCGGCAATTTCTTCATTACCTGAGAATAAAGTGATAATACTGGGCGGTAGTAGCAAGGGGGCTGATTTCAAGCCATTGGCAGAGCGGATAGCGCAAAGCAATGTATCAGCTGTTGTGCTAATTGGTGATGAGGGGCCGCGATTAGAAAAGGCTTTGTCGGCGGCAGGTTACATGGGCACAATAGCGTGGGGTGGAAAGACGATGGAAGAAATTGTTGGTTGTGCTCGTTCACTTGCTCACAGCGGAGAGGTAGTTGTGCTTTCACCAGCCTGTGCAAGTTTTGGGTTATTTCGGGATTATAAGGACAGGGGAGAGCAGTTTCACCAGGTAGTGGCAAAACTTAAAAACAAATAACAGTAGAGATTGCGATTATTAATGGAAAAAGCCTTAAAGAAACATCCTGACTATTTACTTTCACTAATCGTGTTTGCGTTAGTGGCATTTGGTTTGATTGCAATTTATTCGGTATCTAAATATTACTCCTGGGAGGTGACCAACGAAGTTACCGATAAATTGTTTCTAAGGAAGCAGCTGGTCTGGTCAGTGTTAGGCTTAGTGGCTTGGGCAGTGTTCCAATCATTTGACTACCGTCACTGGCAGAAGCATTCGGCTTCAATGTTCTTTATCACGATAGGACTAATTTCTTTACCGATAATTTTTGGCGGTAGGCACTGGGTAAACATATGGGGTGGTCAGTTTCAGCCATCCGAGCTAGGAAAATTAACATTTATAATTTATTTGGCCGGCTGGTTTGCAAGTAAAAAGGAAAATCTGAAAGAGGTACGAAAAATGTTTCCGGCATTTTTGCTAGTGATGGCCGCGTTGTGTTTTATGATGATTTGGCAAGGGGATCTGGGCACGCTGACGATTTATGTTGCAATCGCAACGGCGATTTTTGTAGCTGCGGGCTCTTCCCTATCACACTTATTCTTAGCAGGTTCTTTTTCGATGCTGATGGTCTACTTGGCTGTGAAGTTGGAGCCATACCGTTTGGAGCGCATAACAACCTTTTTAAATCCAGACCAAAACCTTCTTGGTTCCGGTTACCATATTCGAAATGCTCTTATAGCAGTGGGCTCGGGTGGCTTGTGGGGCTTGGGTTTTGGACAGAGCAGGCAGAAATTTCTTTATCTGCCAGAAGCACATACTGATTCGATATTCGCAATCGTTGCTGAGGAATTAGGATTTGTTAGAACGGCGTTGATATTAATTGCCTTTGCCTTTATTGCCATTAGGGGTTTTAAGATAGCAGCAAATGCACCCGATACATTTTCTCGTTTATTGGCTACGGGAATCACCGTGTGGATTACGTTTCAGGCGATCATTAATGTTGGTGCAATGTTATCAATGATGCCGCTAACTGGAGTACCATTACCGTTTGTAAGCTATGGTGGTTCATCGATGATTTTCTTGTTGGCTGCAGTTGGGATACTGATCAATATTTCAAAACATTGTAAGGTTGGTAGATAGTATGAAGAGGGAGAAACAGAAAAAAGTAATACTGGTTGGTGGCGGTACTGGCGGACACATTGTGCCGATAATTGAGATATATAAACGCTTGAAGGAAAGCGGTGAAAATGTTTCTGTGACGGTTGTTGGAGCCGGTACAGAGGTTGAAAAACATTTATATAAGTCGTTAGGTGATAGCTATAAGAAAATTACAACCGGTAAATGGAAGCGCCAACTTACCGTTACTAATTTGGCAGAGATGGGCAAGTTTATACTGGGCGTTATACAGTCGCTATGGGTGGTGTTTGGGATTCGACCCGGCGTGATATTTGCCAAAGGTGGATACGCGACTTTGCCTGTAGTAGTGGCGGCGAAACTGATGCGGATTCCTTATTTTATCCATGAATCAGATATTGAGATGGGGCTGGTAAACAAAATTGCTTCCCGGTGGGCAAAGAAAGTATTTGTCGGATTCCCGCTTAAATTCTATCCAGATTTACCTGTCGATAAATTGGAGTATTCCGGACCAATCGTACGTTCTGAGTTGCAAGAGAATTGCTCGGCACGATTGCAAACCTTTTCGTTTACAAATGATCTACCGGTAATTTTTGTTACAGGTGGAAGCCAAGGGTCTTTAACTATCAATCGAAATGTGGCAAAGGCACTGCCTGAACTGCTGAAACGGTATAATGTAATTCATCAGGCGGGTGCAAATGATTTGTCCTGGCTGCAGGAATATAAGGAATCTGCATTGTCTTCAGCGGTGCATAAAAGATATTTTTTGGTGGATTTTTTAAAGTTTGAAGACGGTAGGGATTTAATGGTGGATGCGATATGCTTAGCCGATTTGGTGATAGCAAGGGCTGGAGCAAATACGATTTCAGAATTGGCTATCAAGGGTAAGCCTATGATATTGATTCCATATAAACACGCCGCGAGCGATCATCAGACGAAGAATGCTCGCTTTCTCGAAGAATTAAATGCAGCACTAGTTATTTCTGATGACAAGTTGACACCCAGGAATATAATTGAAAAGATAGATGAGCTGTTTTTGAATGACGGTCGAGAGCTTAAGTTATTGGGACATAATGCAATGGAGATGTATTCCAAAAACGGCGCTGATGCCATATTGCAAACAATATTACATCAGCTTCAGCTCAATAAGAAGAAGAATAATCAGAAATAGCCATTTGGGTTTTGCGGGTAGATTTGAATAAGAGGAAGTATGAAATATCATTTCATCGGTGATCAAGGTGTTTCCATGAAGGGGCTAAAGGCTTTTATGGAACATTTAGGATGCGAGGTGAGTGGCTCTGATCTAAAAACCACCGGTCATCGGGCAGAGAACGTTTCGCCTGATGTTAATGTTGTGGTGAGAACGTCAGCTGTTGCTCCTGGCTCGCCAGGATGGGTTGAGGTGGAGGCGGCGATTAGTATGGGCATAACAGTTATAAAACGCTCTGAACTTCTTGGAGAGATTACTCGCAATATGAAGCTTATTGCGGTTTCGGGTATGCATGGAAAAACAACAATTACGTCTCTCGCTGGTTTGTTGCTGGTTGAGGCGAAGATGGATCCAACGGTTTTGGTCGGGGAAGATGTTGAGGCATTTGATGGTGTGCTTAGAATCGGTCATTCGCCATGGTTTGTGGCTGAAGCATGTGAATACGATCGTAGTTTTTTGGATTTGCAACCACAGATATTGATTTTGACCAATATTGAAGAAGAGCATCTGGATACTTATCCAAAAGGATTGCCAGAGATAATGGACACTTTCCGTCAATATATATCACGAGTTAGAGAGGGTGGAGTGGTGATTGCTTGCGCAGATGATGAGAATGTAAATAAGGTTCTGTCGTCGGTTCAGCCGGGAGTTTCGGTTATACGTTATGGGTTTAAGTCGGATCGGTATAATAGACTTGACTATTCACTATCTGTTCCGGGTCAACACAATATTCAAAATGCCTTGGCAGTTACGGCACTAGCTGATTATTTAAAAATTCCATCACCGGTAGTTGAGCGGGTGTTGAAAAGTTTTCATGGGGCTCACCGACGTTTCGAATACAAGGGGAATTATCATGGCGCTGATTTGATTGACGACTATGGTCATCACCCAACTGAGATCAAAGCGACGCTACAAGCGTTGGCAGAGCGGTATTCGGGCAAACGGAAAATCGTGGTGTTTTGGCCTCACCAGTATAAGCGCATTAAGCCATTATTGGAGCAATTTGGGGAAGCTTTCAATCAGGCTGATGAGGTAATTATCAAACCGATATTTCTTGTGCCTGGGCGGGATGAAAAACTTGATGTATCTTCGGAGGATGTTGTTGCCAGGGTGAAGCGACATAATATTTCAGCGCGCGTTATTGAGACCGATAAGGAGATTGAGGATTACTTGGTAAATACGCTTGATAGCCAGAGCGTACTGTTAACAATTGGTATTCCACCGGTTTATAAAATTTCCGATTCATTAATGGCGAAAAAACTAGAGCAGGAGACAATGCCGTTCTCACGATGAATAAGAACGAAGATAATACATTGAGGTATTTTCAGCAAGAATTGGGTGATGGTATCACCCGAGAGATTTCCTTGTCTGATTATACGCGTGTCGGTGTGGGCGGGAAAGCAAAATACTTTTATGTGTCGTCGACGATCGATGACTTAACAAATGCGATTGGTACTGCTTTTTCATTAGGCGTTCCATACCAGGTTGTTGGCGAAGGCAACGACATTGTGCCTTCGGATGCTGGTTATGAGGGGTTGATAGTTAAAAATGTGAGCTCAAACATTGTGTTTAGTCCAGACATGTCAGAGGTGGTGGTGGACTCGGGTGTAGGACTGTCGCGATTAATTAACCTAGCAGCCAGTCGGGATATGGGAGGGTTGGAATTTTTGGCTGGAATGCCTGGCACTGTTGGCGGTGCTGTCTACGGCAATTACGGTGTTGGGGATTATGCATTAGGCGATTATGTAAAGTCGGCAACAGTGCTGATGGAGCGTCAAGGTGAATTGATTATAGGCAATTTCCCCGGTAAATGGATGAACTTTGGTCCATCTACTTCTAAGCTTAAGGAAACAACTTCAAAGTTTAGACCGGTAATCTTGACAGTTAGATTGCAATTGGCCAGGCGGCGCAAAGATGAGATACTATCGTTAATACAGGATAGCTTGTTGGCTCGGCAAGCAGAATCTGTTGGTGATCAACGGGCAATTAGAAACTTCTTTAAACAACCGAGCGGTAAGAACTATCCACCGATTGATCACTTGCTTAATGAAGCGGGTGTTCGCAGGGTTAGGATAGGTGGTGCAGGGGTTTCTAAAAGGAATCTAAACGCAATCATCAACCTAAAAAACGCGACATCTTCAGATGTATGGGAAGTGGCGCAAAGGATAAAAGAGCTGGTTGCTGAGCGGTTTGGTTTCGCACTTGAGGAAAGAGTTGAATATTTGGGGAAATGGTGAGAATGACTCACTTCCAAAAGCAAAAAAGATCATGGTATAGGAGTCGTCGAAGATATCGTTCTCCCCTGCTTTCGGCTGGACGGGTTGTTAAAGAGAGGTCGCGAATTAAGATTCCGTGGGTATGGGCACTAAAATTAGCCAAGGTGTTACCGATTTTTGGAGTTGTGTATTTTGTGTTCTTTTCCAAGTTTTTTGCCATCCAGGATGTAATTATTGAAGGTAATAGTTATATTCCAACTGAAACTATTGCGCAGCAGATTCCCCGGGGAAAAAATATCTTTCTGTTTAAGATATCATCCGCAAAGATAAATATGATGAGGCAGCTGCCAGAGATTAGGGATTTGGCTATCTATCGGGGTTTGCCAAATGCTATTAAGGTAGTGGTACTTGAGCGGGAGGGGCGGATTGCATGGGAGACCAGCGGTGAAAGATTCCTGGTTAGTTCTCAGGGTGAAGTAGCTAAAAGAGTTATGGTCGGGGAGAGTATTGATGGTATGCCACTGATTATCGATAAGCAGAATTTCCCGGTTCAGGTTGGTTCTGTGCTGACAACTGCCAGTTTTGTAAGCTTTGTTAGTAACGTTTATGATCAGATGTATGGGGTAGTAAATTTAAGGCCAACGTATTTTGAGGTTGATGAAACGACTTTCGATATTATTCTTCATACGGAGGCTGGTTACTACATAAAGTTCAACACAATGCGTTCGAGTCGAAAGCAGTTGGAAAACTTAAAGAAGGTGCTGGTAGAAAAGGGTGGGGAAGTTCATGAGTATATTGATTTACGGATCGATGGTTGGGCATACTACAAATAATTGGTTGAATTGTTAAGCGACGGTTAGGAGTATAGTTGCGAAAAAAGTGGGTTGTTTCAGAGCGTAAATATAACAATCTTATTGATCAGCTGCTTTATAATCGGGGGATTATCGGTGAACACAGTGATGACACCTTGAGGGATAAGTTCTTATCACCGGATTTTCATAGGGATCTGCACGATCCTTTATCTTTGTCAGATTTTGAAGTAGCGGTAGAGAGACTTAAGAAGGCAAAAGAGGGTGGTGAGAAGATCGGAATATTCGCTGATTACGATGCGGATGGCGTGCCTGGTGCCGCACTATTATATAAAGCTCTAACGCAAGCTGGGGTGGGTGTGGAAGTATTCATTCCGGAGCGTGAAGATGGTTACGGTTTAAGCAAAAAAGGCATTGATCATTTGGCGGCACTTGGATGCCGGATAATCGTTTCAGTTGATTTGGGAATACGAAATATTGATGAAGCAAATTACTGTAAAGAGATTGGTGTTGATTTAATTATTACCGATCATCATTTATCTGGAGATGTATTGCCGAATGCACTAGCAGTGGTGAACCCGAAAATAGAAGGAAGCAAGTATCCATTCACTGGATTGGCCGGTTGCGGTGTAGCTTACAAGGTCGTTCAAGGTTTATCGTCTGTTTTTCCAGAGATTGACGAACCGTTTTTAAAGTGGAACTTGGATCTGGTGGCAATATCAACCATTTCTGATATTGTGCCGCTAATTGATGAAAATCGCATGTTGGCTTCATATGGTCTGCTAGTGTTGAAACGGACCAGAAACACCGGGTTGCGTGCTTTGTATAAGGCGGCAAAGATAGAGCCAGACAGAATTGATGCCTATTCGGTTGGCTTTCAGATCGGCCCAAGAATAAACACGCCAGGCAGGATTGATCATGCATTGAAATCTTTTGAATTACTAACAACGAACGATGAGGCAAGAGCTGAGGAAATTGCAACGTGGCTAAATGAGAAGAATTTGGAACGTCAGACGGAGATGGAAAAGATATTTAATGAGGCAACGGCTCAAGTTACGGATAACAACCTGGATAAAAATAAAATAATTATTGTATCCGGGAAGTGGCATAGAGGTTTGCTTGGTCCGCCGGCCAGTCGGTTGGCTGATTATTATCACCGGCCAGTAATTGTATTTGCAGATGAGGAAGATTATTGCACCGGAAGTGCACGGAGTGTTGAGGGAGTAAATATTGTCGATTTGTTGGAGGCGGTTGCCTCAAAGATTGGTAAGTTTGGTGGGCATGCTGGAGCGGCTGGTTTAACTGTTACAAAAATGGGGTTGGCAGATTTCACTAAAGCAATTATTGAAGCAGCGAACGAACGAATCAATGAAGCAGCGCTACAGCAAGTTATTAAAGCGGATGCGCTAGTTGATGTTCGCGAATTGTCCAGGCAACTATGTTATGATTTAGCAAAACTGGAACCATTTGGGTTGGCTAACCCAAAGCCGATTTTTGCCCTAAAGGGTGTGCAAATTACTTTCAAGGCAAACATCTGTCATCGATAATTAAATGTGGTGAACAGAAATTTAAATCAATTTTTTTCAACTGCTTATCAGAAGAGATTCACATTAAGAGGGATACGTTGTATAATATAGTGTTCCATCTTGATCTTGACACATGGAATGGCCAAGAGAGGCTATCTTTCAATTTATTAGATATTAAGCCATATGAGCAAGAAATCTAGAAAAGTATTTGTATGTAATAGTTGTGGTAATGAATTTGCTGCATGGAGCGGTCAGTGTTTGGCGTGTGGTGAGTGGAACACATTGTCAGAGTTTAGTGTGGAATCGGCAGCAGCGTCCGTTAGAACGAGTGAGCTCAAACCCCAGAAATTATCCGAAATCCCCAGCTCCAAGCATGAACGTATAAAAAGTGACATCTTGGAATTTGATAGGGTGGTTGGTGGCGGCATCGTGCCCGGTTCAATTATTTTGGTGGGTGGTGAGCCGGGGATTGGAAAGTCGACTTTGTTGCTGCAGATTTCTGCCAAGATTGGGAAGGCATTGTACATCAGTGGTGAGGAATCGTTAGGTCAAATCAAAGAACGTGCAGATCGCCTAAAGGTCGATGCTAACAGAATTGAATTGGTTGCTGACGGTGATTTGGAGGCAATCGAACAGCATATCAGGCAGACTTCGCCATCATTTATTATTATCGATTCAATCCAGACGGTATTTTTAAATTCTGTTCCATCGACAGCTGGTAGTTTGGTTCAGGTTCGAGAATCGGGACTGTTTTTGCAAAGACTGGCAAAAACTTCCGGCATTCCAATCGTGATAGTTGGACATGTGACGAAAGAGGGTTCGATCGCAGGGCCACGTACTTTGGAGCATCTGGTTGATGTAGTGTTGTATTTTGAAGGAGATCGCTATCACGATATTCGGATATTACGTGGAGTTAAGAATCGTTTTGGCCCAACGAACGAGGTGGGAATATTTACAATTCAAGGTGAAGGATTGGTTGAGGTGAGAAATCCTTCAGATGTATTTTTGGAGGAGAGGCAGAAATCTCCAGGAAGTGTGATAACAGCTACACTGGAGGGCACGCGTCCGATACTGGTAGAGGTGCAGGCGCTTGTAACACCAACTCATTTCGGTTATCCGAGACGGATGAGTTCAGGTTTCGACTTAAACCGTTTAAATTTGTTGGCGGCTGTAATTTCTAAGACAACCAATGTTAACTTGAGTAACCATGATATTTATTTAAATGTTACGGGCGGAATCAAACTCCAGGAGCCATCAGTTGATTTAGCCGTTGTAGCATCAATAATCTCGTCATATAAAAATACGGCTATACCGGCAGACCTTTGTTTATTTGGAGAAGTTGGTTTGTCGGGGGAAATAAGAAGAGTGCGCCGACAACAAGATCGGACCAAAGAGGCAGAGGGTCTTGGTTTTCGGGTAGCGCAAGACACAAGACACTTATCCCAAATAATGAATTTATTTGCCTAACGCCAAAATGGAAGTAGGACTATAGTGTGATAAATGTGCTGGGTTGATGCAGCTCAGGGAGTCTTAAATGTTTTTTCGGCTGAAGCTTTCGAGTTTCCACTAAGATCTACGGACTGAACCCTGAAGTAGTAGCGGGTGTTTGGTGATAGTCCGGTTATTGTAACGGAATGGGCTTTACTAAGCGAAGAGCTAATATCGGAAACATAAATGTAGTCGCTAAGCTTGCTGCGTTCTCGCGTGTCCAGGAAGACTTGAGAGGTTGCTGGTTCGTTAGTTGTCCATTCGATTACGACTGAATTTGCACTAGGGGTTGCTTTTATATTATCGATTATCGGGGCGTCACTATCCTGACTAATACTAATAGTAACTGAACTTGTGCTTGTTGCGCCGAACTCAGTTGTCGCTCGGGCAGAAATTTTATGATTGCTGTCAGCCGAAAGGGTGTCGGCGTTAAAGCTCATGGTATATGGTGGATTGGTAACCGTGCCAATAGAGATATCATCAACAAAGAACTCTACAGAGGTAATAGCGAACGGACTGTTTACATCAGCAGAAATCTGTATTTCACCCGAGACACTACTGCTGTCCACTGGGTTTGTGATGGTGATTGCCGGTGAAAAATCTTTAGCGGAGCAAAAGTCTTTGGGGGCTGAGTCGTAGAAACCATTTGCCTGAGCCCAAGCACGCACAGGTCCTTCCCAGTTGGGTCGATCAGGAAACTCGGATTGAACGATTGTGATAACACGAACCTCGGTAAGAACTTGAGGAAGATCCTCGGGGGCTTTTTTGTTTAATCCTTTACAAAGGTTCATAGGCAGGTGAATGTCGTCCTTATCGGTGGGAACCTGCCAGCTGGCAAATATATCTTTGGTAAACTCTCTAGAGTATTGAGATGGGAGTTTGTTGGAGTACTTTTCCACTTCAACTTCAACAATGTTTTCTGGTCGCTCAAACTGTTCGGGCTCTATGCCTTCCAATGCGCTTTCGATAAAACGATGAAATATCGGTCCGGCAACAATCGAGCCATCTGCTCCTGTTTTCATTTTTACACCGTTGCTGTTACCGACCCAGACGGCAACGGAAATAGATGGGGTGTAGCCGACGGTCCAGGCATCTTTATAGTCAGAAGTTGTCCCGGTTTTTGCTGCAACCGGCCGATTTGGGAAGAAGAGGGATGATCGGGGGCCAAAGACTGGAGTTCTTGCTTCGTTATCAGAGAGAATGTGACTTATTTGATATGCGATTTGCGGGTCAAGTGCTTTGCGGCCAACATCTTCGGTGGGCTTGTATTCAAATAAGGTTCGATTCCTGGAGTCCGTGATTTTTACAACACTTTTTATGTCGTGTTTGATGCCTTTGTTGGCGAATACACCAAAAGCCCCGGCCATTTCGACAGGTTTAATTTCTCCTACCCCAAGAGCAAGTGATAGGCCGTAGCGATCGCGGTCGGTTAAGGAGGTAATGCCAAGATCTTCGGCAGTGCGGATGACGTTGTCCATGCCGACCATTGCAAACATTTTCACGGCCGGGATGTTAAGAGAGTTGGCAAGTGCGTGGCGGGTGGTGACAGGTCCGCTGAATCTGCCGTTGTAGTTTTGAGGTATGTACCCACCACCAAAGTCGGTTTGAAGATCAAATAAGATCTTTGATGGAGAATATTCTTTCTTTTTAAACGCAGCGGCATAGGTTATTGGTTTGAATGATGATCCGGGTTGACGAGGTGAATCTGCCACATTAACATTGCCGTCAATGCTGGTATCAAAAAAGTCTTTTGAACCAACCATGGCTAATATTTGTCCAGTTTTGGGATCGATGGCCGTAATGGCGGCATTACTGGCACCGTATCGCGATAGCTTGCCAACTTCCTCGGCTACAGCTGCTTCAGCTTTTTTCTGAAGTTCATAGTCAAGGCTGGTAATAATACGTAACCCTTCTTGTTGAATTTTTTCTTCACCATAATCCTCCGCTACTTGTTCCAACACATACATGGCGAAGTGGGGCGCTAAAATGGTATCACGCCTGGCTTTTAGTGTGGTACCAAGAGTGGTTGTATCTTCTTGCTTGGCCTTTTCGGCTTCTTCGGCACTGATTTTGCCGGTTTCGTGCATACGATCAATCACATAATTGCGGCGAGCAACTAACTCTTTAACGTGAGTACCGTAGGGTGAGTAGTAGGTTGGAGCACGAGGTATAGCAGCCAGAGTCGCTGACTCAGCGATGGTGAGATCGAGTGCAGACTTACCGTAATACATTCTCGCGGCTGCTTCGGCACCAGCGGTACTGTTGCCGTACGGAATTTCGTTGAGATACATGGTTAGGATTTCATCTTTGCTGAACATCATTTCCAGCTCGATTGCCAAAATAAGCTCTTTAATTTTCCTGGTAAGTGATCGATTAGGATTTAGGAGAGCATTTTTAACGTATTGTTGAGTAATGGTTGAACCGCCACGAGCTCGTTTAGTCTTTCCTGTAACTTTTTCCATAACTGCTGATACAACGGCAGCACTATCAAATCCATGATGGCTATAGAATTTAGCATCTTCGGTAGCAATCGTGGCATCTTTAAGGTATTGAGAGATCTGGTCGTTTTTGACGATTGTCCTCTTTTGTTCGCCGGTCTCATATAGCAAAATCTCGCCGGTTCGATCGAAGATTTTGGTTGATTCGCTAGCTTGCCGATTTGCAATTTTGCTTGGGGTGGGGAGATCTTTAGTAAACCAGGCAAAGACAATGGCTGTCGATAACAACATAAAAGCTGCCGCATAAGCAAGATAAAGCGGCGCTTTCTTAAGTAATCTCCGAGTAATGATTGCCCTTTTAAGGGGCTTTCTCGTTTGATTGAAGGTAAATTTCTTCATGTTTGTTTTCGCTTTACATTATACAATGAGACTGATAATATGTAAACGGAAAAACGTTGTGTTATTATACTATCGTTAAGTAAATAAATCAAGGTATGGAGAATCTCATGAGAAAGGATTTTTTTGTGCGTGGGGTGGCGGAAATAATTGAAGAGAAATCCTTGAAGGATAAGCTTAAGTCCGGAAAGACCCTTCGTATCAAAATGGGGGTTGATCCAACTAGGCCCGATTTGCATCTTGGGCACACGGTAGCGATCAGAAAGTTGCGGGAGTTCCAGGAAGCGGGCCACAAGGTCATTTTTTTAATTGGTGACTTTACCGCAAAAGTCGGAGATCCTTCAGGAAAAAACAAGACGCGCCCAATGCTCGATGACCAGGATATTTTACGCAACGCGCAGACATACCTTGATCAGGTGGGAAAGATATTGGATATCGAAAAAACAGAATTGCGTAGAAACTCCGAGTGGTATTCAAAGATGGATTTCAACGATATTTTGCAAGTGGCAGCGAAGTTTACTGTGGCGCAGATTCTGGAGCGGGATGATTTCGAAAAAAGACTAAAGGGTGGATCAGACATTGGAATGCATGAATTACTTTATCCTATTATGCAAGCCTATGATTCGGTTATGCTCGAAGCTGATGTGGAGATGGGTGGTACTGACCAGAAGTTTAATATGTTGGCGGGACGTTCTCTTCAGAAAAAGATGGGGCAGGCGCCTCAGGACGTGATGACAATGAAACTGCTAGTTGGCTTGGATGGAAAAGAGAAAATGAGCAAGTCGCTCGATAACTATGTCAGTATTACCGAGGAGCCATCGCTACAGTTTGGTAAAATAATGTCCATTCCCGACAACTTAATTATTGAATATTTTGATTTATGTACAGACATACCAAAGACAACAGTTGCTAAATACCAATCGGAAATGGAGAACGGGGCGAACCCAAGAGACTATAAGGAAAAGTTGGCGCTTGAGATCGTAAAGATGTATCACGGAAGCGAGTCGGCCAAAGAGGCAAAAGAGAGTTTCGTGCGTCAGTTCCGTGAGAAAGAGCTACCCGAAGACATGCCCGAAGTGAAACTGGAAGGCAGGTACAAGCTTCCATTGTTACTGATAAGTCTTGGTGCAGTGGGATCCAATTCGGAAGCCAGGCGTTTAATAGAGCAGGGTGGAGTGAGAGTCGATGGTGCGAAATTGGAAGATCCAAACTCAATTGTTTCCGTCTACGGAGGCATGGTAGTTCAAGTTGGGAAAAGACGTTTTTATAAAATTAAATAGAATGCAAGCATATAAGAGGTTTAATGGTATACGAGGTTGTAAGAAAAGAGGTTGCTGAAGCGGTTGATCGCGCTGGATATCAGATGCCGGCAAACATTAAGATTGATGAGCCGCCAAGACCAGAGATGGGCGACTTTGCAACAAATGTTGCAATGTTGATTGGTCGGGAATATGGGATTCATCCGACTGAAGCGGCGGGAAAGATTGCTGATCAGTTGAGAAAGTTTAGTGAGATTGAGGAGGTCGAGGTTGCCGGCCCAGGCTTTCTTAATATATTTCTGTCCGATGATTTCTACCTGAATGGTTTGCGGGATGTGCTTGACCAAGCCGAAGAATATGGCCATAGCCTAATTGGCAAAGGTCAGAAAGTAAATGTTGAGTATATTTCAGCTAATCCCACTGGTCCTTTGCATGTAGGAAATGCACGTGGCGGTCCAATCGGTGAGGCATTGGCCAACCTGTTTTCATTTTTGGGATATCAGGTGGACAGAGAATTTTATGTTAATGATATTGGCGGTCAGGTCGATAGGTTTGCAGAGTCCTTGTACTACTGGTACGCAGTAAAGGAAGACTCAAGAGTGTCTTTTCCTGAGGGCGGGTATCCGGGCGAGTATATCAAAGAGATTTCCGAAGAGATACAGAAGAGCAAAGCAAAAGAGCTGGCGCAACTACGTCAGATGGAGGATATTGTTGAGTTCTTTAAACTTGAAGGATTAGCAAGAATTGTCAGCCAGATCAGAGAAGATTCAGGATTACTAGGAATTACCTTCGATAACTGGATTTATCAGAGTGAGTTTGAGATAAGTGGCGAGTCGCAAGATGTTGTTACCAAGCTAAAAGATATTGGCGCTACGGTTAACAAGGAAGGTGCGCTCTGGTTTAAACGTCCAGATGATCCAGATTTGGCTGACCGAGAGAGTGTATTGAGAAAAAGTGATGAAACAGGAACTTTGACGTATTTTGCTGATGATATCGCATATCATAAGGATAAGTATGAGCGCGAGTATGATCTGTTAATAGATGTATGGGGAGCAAATCATCACGGTCATGTCCCAAGACTCAACGCTGCGGTTTCGGTGTTGGGTTATTCGCCAGACAAATTGAGAATCGTTTTATACCAGTATGTGCGTCTAAAGCGCGGCGGGGAAGTGGTCAAAATGGGTAAGCGTTTTGGAAATTTCGTAACACTAAGAGAAATTATTGAAGAAGGTGTAACAGCTGATGCGTTCAAATATTTTATTTTAACTCAAAACCCTGATACACCGATGGATTTTGATCTGCAATTGGCAAAAGACACGTCGGAAAAAAATCCAGTATTTTATATCAAATACGCCCACGCTAGAATTTGTAGTATTTTGCGTAAGGCCAGCGAGCAAGGGCAAGATAGTCTATCGCAACCAGACCTTACTTTACTGGCGGCAAATAAAGAAAAAATGTTATATAAGGAACTGATTAAGTTTCCTGAGTTGTTGTCAAATGTGGCATTGGATTTTCAGATTCAAGCGATTGCACACTACGCATACAGAATTGCCGGATTGTTTCATGATTTTTACACAGAGTGCCAAGTGCTTGGTGAGGATCAGAAGTTGACAGCTGCACGTCTTGCTTTAACAAGGTCAACAAAATATGTTCTAGCCAATGCCCTCAAGATTCTTGATATCGAGGCTCCGGAAAAGATGTAAAAGTAATTAAAAAGCGATCAGAAATGGTCGCTTTTTAATTTATCTAGACTGACGGTTAAATGTTTACTTCGAAGATGTTACCATCGGAAAGTATCCACAATTTTTGTAATTTTGAGTTAACAACAAAGTCGTGAATTTGGGCGCCATCGAGAGTGTACTGATTTATAAACTCGCCGGTTTTGCTGAATTTGACAATGCGATTTTGTTTGTTGTCAAAGATATACAGATATGGAGTATCACTATTGGTAAATATGGAAGTTGGTTGTTCGATTTGAATATTAGGTACTGGAAGGGGCTTGAGTGAGAAGGTAGTTTCGTGTGTGCCACGAGTGAACTTGGTTACGGCAGTGTCGCTGTGAAGGACATAAATGTCGCCGTCTACGGCCAGGTCGATTGCATTGCTGAGTGATGGTTTACGTGAAGTAGTGTAAGCGCTGGCCTTTGAGTAGGTTGGTTTATGATCGGAGTATTTCCAGATCTGGTTTTCGGACGCATCCAACAGATAGATGTTTGTTGAATAACTGCCGATTGCATTCGCGTTTTTCCAGATGCCTTGTTCGTCCTCCGTCGCTACTTCACTAAAGGTGCTGGTTAGTGGATCGTAGAGCAACACTTTGTTTTTATCGGTGTATATGAATACTTTATTGGTGTTGTGCGAATTCGTGAGGTCAACTGCGGTACCGTATTCTTTGCCAATTGAAGCGACTAGTCGCGAATCCCAGTCTTGAGTATGGGTGGAATATATTTTCCCGTTATCACCTATTCCAAGAATTTCTGAACTAAAGAGGGTAAACTTTTTGATATTGTTGCCAAGTGCTGTTGCTGGTGACGAAGCGTAGACGCGTTCTGTCGCGGTTAGATTGTCGAGTGATAGTTGGATTTCTTTGACGAGTTGAGCGGAGCTGTCTTTGGTTGGAGCATATTCCAGCGATTTTTGTGCGGTCTCCATAGCTTGATACATTTTCTCAACTCCACCAGTTTTACCTAGGGCAACGTCCTCTTTGGCAGCGTTGAACAATACTCTGGCTTCATCGTATGATTTAGCAAGGGTATTCTCCTGTATCATTTGCTGCTGAGCTGTGCTTTTATTGTGAATTTTTAGGTAAACACCTAAGACGAGAATGGCAATCAAAGTGGCATAAATATACTTGCGGTTCTGTGGTTTTGGCAGTGACCTGACAAATGAACCAATTCGATTAAGAATTGCTTGAACTGCTGGTGAAGTTTTCCCGACAATTTGACTAATAAGTGATCGGTAGCCGCTAGTTGTGTGTTGTTTTATTGTGTTAAGGGCGGAGGAGTCACTAATTTTGGAAGCCGCCTTGTGGGCAATTGGTTTTATGGCTGGTGAAATGTTGTCACTGATTTTTTCAGCACGTTTCTTGCCTTTACTGATTAATTCATGACTTTTAGGGCCATACTTATCGTGCCAGGACTGTTGAAAGGAGCTGATTAAACGACCGGTGTTTTCCTTTGTCCAGCGATAAGAACTTGCGGTTTGTTTAACGATTTTGTCCTGATACGGGGTGATATTTCGCCTGAACTTTTTCAAGGGTGTGTCGATGGGGTCGTCTAAATAAAATTGTTCTGGAAGATCATCCAAGGTTTGATTTGAAGCTTCTTTTAAATTGATGATTTCAATGGAGATGGCATTAAGATTGGTTACCTTCAGTCGTCTGAAATATAGGTAAAGTTCATTTATTATGGTTTTAGCTGTGCCATTGGCACTCATTTTTCTTAAACGGTCGAGCGAGAGGTGATTATATAGCTCGTTAGTGCCCAGAATAATGCGATCTCCTTCACTGACTGATCCACTGATAACATTACTGAAGGCTTGTTTTGATGATGGCGGTTCGTGCAGGCTAGGGCGTTCAGTGATCGTAGAGATTTTACCGTTGCGATAGATATGGCCGGAGACACTTCCTGTTTGAGCGAGTAGGATTTCTTCGTGCGTTGCCAGACCGATGACTGCATTGAGATTGCCTATCCAATCTTTTTCACCACTTTGGGCTAAACTGCCGAGAGACTCATTAATCTTAACAATAATGTCTTCAAACAGCTCTTCAAGTGGTTTGTTGGGGTCATTGATTTCGTAATTATCAATGGTTTTGGTAATCGTTTTGGGGACTTTGGTTGAGGGAAACCAGGGACATAGGACCTCAATCAAATAGAAAAAGAATGCTTGGGGCATTTTCTCTTTATCGATTTTTCCGCTGAATAAAAATCGGTCTGAGGTTTTTCCTCTAACCGTTAAATAGGCTGATCTAGTAATAATGTCAGATTTAGCCATAAATCTCCGTTCCTAGAAATAACCCTCAGTTTGGACAGAGTTACTGATCTAAATTCTGTATTTATCTGAGGTTGCAAGAATTGTATAAGGCCTGTCGGTAACAGTAGGTACTACAATTCATTTTACCAAAAAGGACCAACAAACAAAACCTTTGCCGCGGGCAAGTGAATGAATTTGCGGTGGCAAATGCCGGAGTGATGCAAAAACGTCGAAAGTGTGTTAATATGAGGGTGCTCCGCTGGGACGTAAATTGGGCGAACATTTATAATCAGGGTTTCTATAATGGAACTGCTCTAACAACTGTTGGAGTTGGACTTATATCTAACCAAACCGTGGTTTGGTTGTGCGGTCACCCACTTGGGCTTTGCGGCCAATTTATAGTTTCGGCGGAGCAAATTCAGCGAGGAAATGATGTTAATACATAATGGGCGGTAGGCCTTTTGTTGTTTTAATTCAGGTTGAGAATTCGGGGTGTAGCACAGTTGGTAGTGCGCTGGGCTGGGGGTCCAGAGGTCCGCGGTTCGAGTCCGCGCACCCCGACCATCCTTTATTTCCACCTTTATTCTGACAAATTGGAGCCACGGTGGACTCGGGAGTTACGGGTATGGGTCGTTGTTGGGTAAGAATGTGTTTGTGGTAGTGCGTTTATTTTTGTCGGTAAACAGACCAACTGGGTCTGAAGTACATGACAAAAAAACAGATCAGTTGTTTTCGAGGGAAAACGGTGGATCTGTTTTTTTGTTTGACGTATGGACTGGATGTTTTGGTTTAGCTGCTAGCTCCAGGTTGTTTTCCTGGGTAACAGTAGTTTGCGTCAGTCTTTCGACCTGCGAATTAATTCTTTTGAGTGTTGAGATAACCAACGACTTTGGCTCTGTATCCCGAGCATTATCACGCATCCAGTCCAAATTTGTATTGACTAGTCGATCAATTATACGCGGAGGAAGCATTTCCGCCTTACCGTCAACTCTCAGCATTATACTTAGCGCATTTTCGACTTGTTGCCAGGGCACGTGATTACGTTGAAGGTAGCCGGTGATAATGGTAGCTGCCTCATGGACATGCGGTTCTCTGGCAAATTCCTGATAGGTTCGTTTAAACGATAAGGCTGGTTGCTCAACCGGTTGTGGTCTGTGTTGGTGTTGTCTCGGTCTTTGTTTATCGTGCAGTTTAGCTTCCTGTGTCAGGGTTTGATAGTGTTCATTAACAGCTGCGACAATGGCATTGCCTCTCACGTCACCTTCGTTGTTGGGTAGTAAGATATTAAAGGCTACCCGGATACTATCACGCAGTTGTTTGAGCGAGTAATCGGGAGGGAGAGCTAGGTAGGTTTTGAGAGTATCGATATCTTTGATTTGGATTCCAGCCTGTTCTGGAGCAATGGTGAGATTTTGAATTAGTTTTTCGAAGTTCTTCTGAGTATGGTTAAGCCTTTGTTGTTCGGCCGGAGGCAGATTGGAGATTTCATGGGTTGGTTGGTATCTTTTTTCTTCTCTGGCGCCGACTTGCACAAGAACTCTCTCCAGTGCTTCTTTGGAAGTTAGCTTGGAGTCGAGTTCTTTGAGCCGTTTTGCCCTCCTGGTTAACTCGTTTTGTGCAACAAAGGTTTCGAAATCAGGGACTGGAGCGGAACCCAGTTTGACTTTACCGTCAATCTGATCGATAACGTGCTGATAGCGAGTGGTGGCCACTTCAACGAGTTTTTCTTGGGATATATCATTGAATGCAACTTGTTTCTCTGGAGTTTCGTGTTTGATGGTACGGGGTTTTTTTGCGGCGGTCGCTGCGGTTGGCGGTTCCGGTGCCTCATGTGTGACGGGCTCAGGTTGTTGTTCTGGCTGCCTTGCATCAGTAACTTCTGGTTTCGGTTGGTCTGTTTCAGTAGCTGGTTGACTGTCGTGTAAGCTCGATTCTTGCGTTGTGTGTTTTGGTTGTTGATTGGGAGGTGCTGTTTTGGTGCCTTGTACCGATGCCGGACTTTGTTGTTTTTCATAGAGTTCAAAAAGGGATTTGCGAACGTTTTCCCATTCTTTGGTAGCAGTTTCTAGCCTGGCCTCTAACCTAGCTCTTTGATCGGTATTGCCTCTTGCCTGTGATATTTGATCTTCCAGGGTTCGCATGGTCTCTTCTTTGTGCTGAACAGAACTGTAGAGCATGGAAAATTCTTTTAAATTTTTCAGTTGATGCTCAGTCTCCTTTTTAGTTTTCTCTGCATCAAGATACTCCTTTTCTTTAGCAGAAAACTTGGCTTTATCTATGTAAGATGCTGATTCTATCTGATCCAGTTCGCCTTCCAATTTTTTCAGCAGGGCATTTGTTTCGGCCAGGGAGCTTCGTAGTTTTGCTAGCTGGCTGGCATTTTCTTGCACGAATTGGGCAAATTCTTTTTTGGTAGGGGGTGGTGCCTCTGGTGTAGCGGCAGGTTCGACTAACTCGGATTCAGCGGTTGACTGTTGACTGCTACTTTCGATCGTTGCTAGCTCCTCGTGGATGTTGCGCCAAATGTCCTGTCGTCTCTGATACATGGCATTATAGGTTTGGGCTACGTTATTCATTTGTTCAACGAATAATGCTACCTGAGTTCGGCTAAATTCTGCCGCTGATCCTGAGCCGGTTGCATTGTTGCGAAGGGCGCGCAAATTGTTTTGAAGTTGGCGATGCTGATGGACCAGATTTCCTAAATTTCTCTCAAGTCTTCTTGATTCAATAAATAATTGCTCAACTCTTGTTAGAGTTGTTATCTCCGTGCGAATCCGTTCTTGTTCTGTTAGCAAGGCCTGGCGTTGCTGGGCGATGGCTTCCCGTGTTTGAAGAGCGTCTGGTACTTGAAGTGCTTTTTCCTGTTCCTCGAGCTGTTTGAGTTCGGCATCAATAGCCATAGAGCGTTGCCGTAGTTCATAATAGCGTGATGTTTTTTCCCAAGCTTTTTCACGAAGTTCGTTAGTAATTTTGAATGGTAATGTCTCAGTTTTTTCTACCGGACGTTGGGCTTCGGGTCTTGTTTTGGTTTTTTCGGTGACAGTGGGTGCAGCTTGAGCGGGGCGTGTTTCGGATTGGGGTGGACGTGCAACTCGAACAGTATCATTATTTCTTAAGAGTCCGTCAACCACTTCGGCGCGAAGTTGTTCTTGCTGGATGTTGCCGCCTCGGGTGGTGGCAATTTCACCGGCTGCTTTCATAAATAGACCCATCATGGCGGAGCCAATGCCGATTTTGCCGATGGTGGGTAAGGCAGTGCCCATGGTGTGGACCAGGGATCCCCCCATTTTAAATGCTCCAGTATGACTAACTATGTCGCCTGGATTGTAGATAAAGTTAAAGCCATTAAAGAGTGAGCCAACCGTCCGATGTCCATGCTGGCCAACTCCCATTGGCAGGCCCCAAAGCAAGCCGAAGACGGCGGTGGTGGCAGCGCTAGCCACAGTGCGTTGGGTTTTCATTTTCTTCTCTAAGGCCATATGGGAATTTTCTTTTTCCAGAATTGCCGCTTCTGATTTTGATATTGTAATTAACAAGGGTTCAAGCGCTTGGGCAAAGGCTTCCTGGTCGATTTTTCTTGCTTCGAGTTGTTGTTCAAGTTCACGGATTTGTTTAATTGGCCCGTCTTCGATTTCTTTTAGAGCCTTGCGTTTCTCGTCTTCTAATTTAAGCCGTTCTTTTCGGCCGCGCATGAGATACTGCAGCGTTTCGAATCCGCCCTCAACAGCTGTTTGCATGCCTAGGCTATACAACATCGGGGCGGCAATGAAAGCGGCACCTCCGCCAGTCAGAATGGTTGCGGTGGAGGCCAGAGCGGTGCCCGCAAGAATTTTACTACCAACCTTGATAGCTTTGCCCCAGCCCGTCGTTTCGAGTTTGCGTCTGATTTTACCGACTAGTCCCTTACCATAGCGCTGTTCTAGGCACTTTTCTTCACGGGTTTTAATTTGGCTGGTTAATTGGTCGGCAAATGAGAGCCTTTCGGCTTTTTGCTTTTTTTCGTTTTTTTCGTGATTCTCTGGAGGTATCGGTCGCGTTTCGTTGTGAGGTGGGGTGGGTGTGTTCAGCGTTTCCGGTAGTTTTGTAATATTTTCTGTGTCTTGGTTATGCGGATTTTCCTCATGCAATATAAGTGCATTTCCGGCACTTGATTCTTGTGTGGGATTGTATCCTGGTCGTTCTCCCATAAAACTTCTCCGTTGGTTTGGTTATCTTTGTTGTTTGGTTAGGCTAAGAATCTCTTCTTTGAAAGCTAAAACTTCCTCGGCGGCAATTTGATCAAGGTCTATACCCTTATCAAACAAGGCCTTCTTAACTTTTTTGGCATTTTTTTCTTCGGTAAGATCTTCGAGAATACTGGTGCCTTCGGTTAAATCATTTACCCGAGCTGATATCCTACCAAGGATTATTTTAACCATTAATTCGGAGATTCTCGATTTTTGAAGTTGCGGTATATTATCAATACTGAGCAGCTCAAATATGCTTTTCCCAAGAACCGAATTATTAATCGTACCGTTTGAATTATTCATTGTGTTGCAAAATAATTAAATTTGTTATTGCATTTGTCGTTGGTGAATAATCAGGATCCTTGTCGTGGACAGGTTTAGGAGGTTCTGGCTTTTTAAGTTTTATCTTTAGAGGGAGAGGACAATCTTTTTGTTTGCTTAATTGCCTGGTGGTTTTGGGGAATCCTGTCCAGAAGGACCTGACGGCGAAGGCGGGTCGTCGGGTTTCGGGGAACCGGGGGCGGTTGGATTATCTGGTCCGTTGCCGTTTTGGTTGGGGTTGTCATCATTTTCTAATTTTTCGATCTTGGTGATCTCGGTAAGACCGGTATCCGGATCGTCTTTACGTTCGACCACATATCCCAGTTTGCGAAGAGTATCAACCAACCATTCACCAAGCTTATTGCCAGTGGAAAACGGTCCAATTTTCTTTTCTGTAATTGCGCTCTGTAAACGGTTTAACCACTTTGCTTTTTCCTGTTCGTTTGTTTTGATCTCGTCTGGCAAATATTGGTCGTGTTCGGTGTTGCTGGGCTTCTCGGGTTTGAGTTTGTCTGGCAGCAGACCTTTTCGTTCGTAAAAGTCCCGGATGTCTTTCCGGTGTCGTTCAATGTCGCGTTCATAATCGGCGAGAATCCGGCGGTGGGTTTTGAGTAGCTTGTCTCGGTCTGGCGATTCGTCGTATTTTTCTATGCGCTGGATGTGTCCCTTGATACGTTCTGCCCCTCGTTTCATGTCTTTGAGATCCTGGTACTTTATCAAAGCACCGTGGTATTCGTCGCGCAGGTCTTTTTGCTCTTTGGTTAGTTTTGCAATTCTATCGTTTAGATCTTTAATTTTTTGTCTATCTTCGTCGGTCTTGTCCTGTTTTTTAAACAACTCCTCTCTTTCTTTGCGAAAGTTGGATAATTCTTCATCTATCTGTTTTAGTCTGTCGCGAATTTCATCTTCTTTTGCTGCCCGTTCTTCCATAAATTCATCAAAGGTGTCGAGTTTTTTCTCGGGTGAGATAAGTTGTGGCTCTGGCGCGGGAGGAGAGTCTTCTTTTTTCTTTTCTGGCGCGGGTGGTGTTGAGGGTGGTTCTGCTGGGGGAGTTGGGGCTTCTGGTTTTTTACTGCCATTGCCACTGGGCGGAGCGAAGTCGGGCTCACCGTACTGGTATTTTTCATTTTTTTCAGAAATTTGTTTTGGTTTTTTGATTGCAGAGTAGAGAAGCCCGCTAAAAGCAGCAAATAAGCCGACGTAGCCTTCGGCAGGTAGGCCGTGGCCAAGTACGTGGCCAGTATCACCGCCAAGAAGATGGAACGGGTTAAAGTGCCCCATTGTCTCAACGTTGCTTGGGGCAGCACCTTCATATAGGAATTCCGCTCCTTTTCTAATCGACCAAAGGGTGTGATGATATCTGGAGCCGTCCGGAATTGCTTGACCATCAAAATTTTGGGCGCCAAGAGAAACGCCATTAAGGGCACCGACGGCGATAGTTGCATATGCTCCATATTTAACACGAAAAGCGTGCTGGGCTTTATGCAAGCTGGCAAGCTGATTGCTTTGCTCAATGACTTTTTCCTCAGTTCTGGCAATATTGGCAACAATTTCTCTGGCCCATTTTTGATATTCGTCATAAGACATTTGATCTTGTCTTTTTTCGAGGTCTTGGTAGCGCTTGATCTGTTGCTCCAGTTCACAGTGAGCCGCGTTCATTTCCAGACGGACACTTCGTTCTTTTGAGACTTCCCCATATATGACTTGTCCGATTTCCATAACACCTTCAATTGCGGTGCGCATAGCTCGCATGTGAAGGTATGGAGTAAGAAGTAGGGCTGGCGTGCCGTAAAACCCGGTTACAAGTGAGGCTCCGATAGTGCCAAGGGCGATTTTTCCGACTGCTTTGACAAGACGGCCTATCGGTTTTTCGTTCAACAGTCTGGATACCTTACCTTTCAAGCCTTTTCCGTAGTGTTGTTCTAGTCTTTCGTTCTCACGTTTTCTGATTGTGCTTATGACATCGGAGGCGTTTTGCAAGCGCCATTCTCTTTTTTCTTCTTTTTTTTCTTCGGTTTGCCCGATTTGTGTTTCAGGTTTTTTGGTTTGCTGAGCCCGATTTGGTCCCGAAGGTCGTGGGTTCTCGTCGATATCGCTATCGTCATCATCGGGGTTGGCTAGTTGATTTCGTTTTTCCCCGCGCTCACGCCGATTTCTTTTTTGGTTCTTACGCCCGTTTGACGGCTCGGCTAACGCACCTTCTTCTGGAACTGTAAAAGGAGCATCGGTTGTGTCGTCGGTTCTGTCCGGGTTTGGTGAGCCGCTAAGTTTTTCTGCCATATTCCCTCCCGTTTGACGCCTAGTTTTGGTCGTCGCCAGCAGCCTCGTCTTCTTTGGCAGCAATTAGGTTGATAATTTCGATTTTATAGTTGAGAACTTCTTGAGTGGCGATTTGGAGTGGGTCGATTTTATGTGACTCGAAGAAATTTTTTATTGCATTGTCATCATCTTGGTCGAGCAACTGTTCGAATTGGCGGATTTCCGGTTCTTGCAAGCGGTCTAAGATGCGAGCAATGATGCGGTTTTCTACTGTTTGGACCATATCGTTAATCATTTTTTGTTTTGTTTCCTCGGGGGCGTCTTTGAGATCCAAGAGTTCGAAAATGTTTTTCTCAATTAAGCCTTGAGGATCAACATCATTAATCCATGATGGCATAGCGCCCTCCTAATAAACAAATGGTTATTTATTATTATAGATCGTTGATGTGTAAAAGGCAACGAAACATGCCTGAATTTCAAGTTGGGTGCACAGATAACCGATGTATTGGCCGTTGTGGTATAATGAAAACAAATGACTGAGAATGGCACCCAACAAGAAAGTGTGATGATTCCGCTCGATGAAGTGATGCTAGAAGGGATTCTGGCAACACCTGAAAAAACGAGAGGTATGGTGATATTTGCTCACGGAAGTGGAAGCAGCCGATTCAGTCCGCGCAACGCCTATGTGGCGAAAGTACTAAGGTCTTACGGTTTGGGAACTTTTCTTTTCGATCTACTCACAGAGGAGGAGAATAAAGATTATGAGAACCGTTGCAATATTGATTTGTTAGCGTTTAGATTGAAGGCTGCAACAAGCTGGGTAATGGGCCAGCCAGGCTTGGGAGAGGTTGGAATTGGTTACTTTGGTGCCAGTACAGGGGCAGCTGCGGCACTTGAGGCCGCAGCGGATTTTGGTGAAAAAATCGGGGCGGTGGTATTGCGTGGTGGCCGTCCGGATTTAGCAATAAGCGTGGTGGGCAGAATAGTATCGCCAACGCTGTTTATTGTGGGTGGCAATGATGAGGTAGTAATTGAATTAAACCAGCGGGCTTATAATATGCTTCATTCGGAAAAGAAATTGGTGGTTATTCCCGGGGCAACTCGTTTGTTTGAAGAACCAGGAAAGTTAGAAGAGGTTGCCCAAACAGCCAAAGATTGGTTTGTTAGATATCTAAAGAAGGAGAAGGGCTGGGTCGTATGATGGAGTGGTTTTGTCATGCCAGGATAAGTGTGGGTATGCCGCCGCCAACGGTAAGGCAGCGAGTGGTGTTGGTGCGCGGTGCGAAAAAAGTGTTTGATCGAGTCCGACCTGAATTGATTAGGTTGGACTTATTAAATTAGTAAGACTTTATGGTTGGCGATTAAATTAGTAAGAAGATCCAGTGATTAATGGGAGAGGAGGTAGGTATGCGTTTTCAAGATCGAAAAGATGCAGGAGAGCAACTGGCGCATAAGCTGGATGAGTATAGGGGTTTGGATGTGGTGGTCTTTGCCCTACCACGAGGTGGAGTGGTGGTAGGTTATGAAATTGCGCAATATCTAGGTGCGCCGTTAGACTTGATAATAGTTCGTAAAGTTGGACATCCTCAAAATCCTGATTATGCAATTTGTGCGGTTGCGGATGATGGCCATGTATTATGTAATGAGCGGGAGATAAATAGCATTGATCGGCATTGGCTGGAGCACCGGCTTAATAATGAGAAGACGGAAGCGATGAGGTGGCGACAGTTGTATCTTAATAATCGCCAACATCCTGCGGTTGAAGATAAAATTGTTGTATTGGTTGATGACGGCATCAGCACAGGATTAACATTTTTATTGGCAGTGGAAGAATTGAAGCACTACCAGCCGAAGGTGATTATTGCAGCAGTACCCATTGCTTCAGAGGAAGTATCAGATGCAATTCGGTCAGAGGCTGATGAGCTGGTGGTACTAAATATTCCGTTTGATTATGAAGGGCAAATAGGGGCTTACTATGATGAATTTTATTCGGTAACAGACGATGAGGTTGTGCGTTTGATGCAACGCGCACCTCAGAAGTAATGGTTGCATAGGGAGTGTTTGAATTAGGCTTGTTTTGGAATTGGTTTAGCGATAACAGTGGCGACGCTTAGGGTGTCCGCTTTTTATTTGTCCGAAAAAAATCTGAGGAATAAGAATTGATAGTCTAGTCTTGACCAAAACAGACATAGGTGGTAATATACTATTCACAATACAATCGTTATGAGGAGGGGGATAGTTAATGAAGCGATATATTGGGGTAACTGGCTACATGAGTCGACAGGAGATTGCGGAAACGGCGGAATTATTTCCGCAGGATGGTCCGAAACTGATGGCAGGAATTCTTGCCAGTTCGAAGACACTGGCCGGGCAGACCGACAGGTATCCGGGCCGATATCCCGCAATGGCAGTGTGGCCGGGTATTCTGCCATTGTACAAGAGGGACCAAAGAGTGTACCACCTGGTACATTACTGTACGGATCAGCCAAAAGAACTCGCCCAGCAGCTTGAGAGAGTAACTGATGCGTTCGGCTGGGAGTACCTAGACGGTTTTCAACTTAACATGGTCTGGCCGGCGGTAGGAGAGATTGAGGCATACCTGCGAAGAAATGCCGGCACAAACATTGTGTTGCAGGTGGGTGAAGGGGCAATCCGGGAGGCGGGGTTTTCGCCGAAGGAGATCGCTGATAGGGTCCGGCCGTATCAGTATCTTATTTCAGCTGTGCTACTGGACCGAAGTGGCGGAACAGGCAAACCGTTGGTGACGGAGTGGTTGCGGGGATGCGTGGCAGAAC
>JAKJEK010000054.1 GCA_022705465.1 Patescibacteria group bacterium
TAAATAGAATAAAACGCAAAATCTTGCCAATCTCCCATTTGCGCGGCTTGGTCAGCCAATCGTTATCAACCTCGTCGGTGGGAATAGTGATTTGCGAAAAGTCATAGAGGAGGTTGGTGGTGAGCACCTGGATCGGTAGCATGGGTAGGAATGGCAGGAACGCGCTGGCCCCAACGACACTGAACATGTTGCCAAAGTTCGAACTGGCCGCCATCTTGATGTACTTGACAATGTTGCCGAACACGCGCCGGCCTTCCAGCACGCCCTGCTCCAATATCAGCAGGCTGTTTTCTAGCAGGATGAGATCGGATGACTCCTTGGCGATGTCCACCGCGCTGTCTACCGAGATGCCCACATCGGCTGTCTTTAAGGCTGGGGCGTCGTTTATACCGTCACCTATGAACCCCAACACGTGGCCCTTGCTTTGGAGCACACGGATTATGTGTTCCTTGTGAGCCGGTGTCAGTCTTGCAAAGACGCTGGTCGCACTGGCGGCTTCGGCCAGTTCTGTCGTGGTCATTGTCTCGATCTGGGAACCGAGCAAGAGATGCTCCACCGGCATGCCCACTTCCTTGCAGATGTAGGCGGTGATGATCTCGTTATCACCGGTCAGGACCTTGACGTCCACGTTCAAGCTGTGAAGTCGCTTCAATGTCTCCTTAGCTGTGTCCTTTGGTGGGTCGAGGAAGGCCAGGAAACCTAGCAGGATAAGGTTCGACTCATCCTTGACCGAGTAAACCGGCTCATCTGAGGCGCCCGGAATTTGCTTATAGGCCAAGGCAATCACCCGGAAGCCCTGACCAACTGTCGGCGTTTGGCGTCGTGCTCGGGCAGAACTTCGATGACATCCCCTTTGACTTCCACCCGGGTACACAGGCTCATCATTTCATCCACCGCGCCCTTGCAGATCAGTGTGTTCAATCCGGTTCCATCTTCTACCACCACCGACATCCGGCGACGTACGAAGTCGAAAGGAATCTCGTCAATTTTGCGGTACTTCTCTTTCGCTTTCAGGCGCTCTTCCAGTTCCTCATGGTTGAGGATCGCTTCGTCGAGCAGGTTTTTCAACCCGGTATGGTGGTAGCTGTTCAGGTAGCCGTAATCAAGCACCTTCTCACTGGGATCGCCGAACACGTCTAGATGCTTTTCGAGAACGATCTTGCCTTGGGTGAGGGTGCCGGTCTTGTCGGTGCACAGCACGTCCATCGCCCCGAAGTTCTGGATGGCGTTCAGGCGTTTGACGATCACTTTCTTGCGGGCCATTGCCAGCGCGCCTTTGGACAGGTTAACGGTCACGATCATGGGCAGCATCTCGGGGGTCAGACCAACTGTCACGGCCATGGTGAAAAGGAAAGCTTCCAGCCAGTCGTGCTTGCTCAGTCCGTTGATGAGGAACACAGCTGGAGCCATCACGGCGATGAAGTAGATCATTAGCCAGGTGAACTTGTTGACGCCCTTGTCGAAACTGGTCAACTGGCGTTGCCCGACGGTACTGGCGGCCAGCGATCCAAAGTAGGTTCGGTCCCCGGTACATATGACCACTGCCGTCGCTGATCCACTCTCCACGTTGGAACCCAGAAAGCAGATGTTGGGAAGTTCTAGCGGGTTCTGAACGTCTGCCGTCGTCGGAGCTGCTTTCTTCTCCACAGGCAGGGCTTCGCCGGTGAGGGCCGCTTGATTCAAGAACAGGTCTTTGGCGAAAAGCACCCGTACATCAGCCGGCGTCATATCGCCGGCTGCCAGACGGATTATATCGCCAGGTACCAACATCTTGAGCGATACTTCTTCTTCCTTGCCACCTCGCACCAAAGTCGCAGTATTTCTGACCATCGCTCGGAGCTTCTCGGCCGCGTTATCAGCACGCATCTCCTGGAGAAAACGCAACACCACGCCCAGAACCACCATCACGAAAATGACAACCATCGCCCGCAGGTCACCGGTTAGAAAGGAAAGCACGCCCAACGCCCCGAGCAAGAGGACCAATGGATTCACAAGGTTACCCAAGAGGCGTATCAGGGCCGATTGACGCTTCTCTCGGGCAATCTCGTTCGTCCCGACCTTCTTCAAGCGAAAATCAGCTTCCGCCACGCTCAGGCCGCTGAGGTTTGATCCAAGTTCCTTCAGGACGGTATCGGGATCGGCACGCGCCTTTTCCAATAGTTGAACGGAATAATGCACCCCGTTTCCGCCAGGGAGGTTACCTGGGTACTGAGATGTGTTCAGTGTCTTCTTTGTAATTTCCATTCATGCCTTTGCTGGATGCTATATTGTCTTGGCCTTGTTGAGAGGTCTACGAGATTGGCGTCGAGGTCAGCAGCAAAGTCTTTATCTGCCTGCATGGCAACTGAGTTCTCCGTCTAATAGACTGGAACCAATTACCATTTAAAAACCCCACAACAGCCAACTATTTTTTGCCTCCTTAGTAAGTATTTTAAAACTAGTTAAACCTTCATGCAAATTAACAAGAATAGAATCTAAATTTTGCGCCATGGAGGGATCAATTAACAACCTTCCTATTGTTCCTTTTCCTGATTGTATATTGTCAGTAATATTAGACAATTCACTTGTGATATGGAATGCATTATCAGAAGTTGTTTTTAATGAAATCAGAATATCTTCCAAACTAACAAGAGTAGAATCTAAATTTTTTGAGAAGCCATTTTTTGCATTATTTATAAGGTTGTTAAATTCAGCAGAACCTTCTTGCAAATTAACAAAAATAGAATCTATATTTTGCGACATGGATGTATCCATTAACAACCTTCCAATTGTTCCTTTTCCTGATTGTATATTGGCTGCAATATTAGACAAATCACTTGTGATATGGGCTGCATTATCAGAAGTTGTTTTTAATGAAATTAGAATATCTTCCAAATTAATTGGCTGGACTGTTTGGATAATATCGATATTTTCTATTCCCACTTCATCGCCTGTTCCTGGATTTATGATTAAAACTTTATTCCCAATAAGTCCCTCCGAACCAATACTTGCAAACGCGTTCTTCTTAATAAACTTTCGAATGCTTTCATCAATTACTATTTCTACTTTAACCGAAGTATCACTCAGAAGACTAATATTGTCTATAGTCCCAACGTTTACTCCTAATAACCGTACGTTATTTCCTGCTTGAAGTCCGCCAACATCTTTAAATACTCCGCTTACGCGAAAGGTACTTCTGAATATTTGCTGCCTCTCACCGATAAAATATATTCCTACAAGAAATAGCGCTATTCCAAGGGAAATAAATATTCCCATCCTGATTTTATTACCTGTGTCTTTTTTCATTTGATCTACTCCTTCAGTTTGTCCAAGGTACTATTCAAAAAACGATCTTATCCAGGCATCTGCCGAATTCGCGAGATCGATATATGACCCTTCTGCAGCACATATTCCATCTTTAATCACTATGATTCTATTTGCCGTGCGTCTGGCGCATTCAATATCGTGTGTGATAATGATGGAAGAAGTATTATACATTTTTTGTACATCCAGAATGAGGTTGCTTATTTCTTTTGATGTTATAGGATCCAGCCCGGTTGTAGGTTCATCATAAAGCATTATCTCGGGTTTTAAAATCAGCGATCTGGCTAAACCTAACCTCTTACGCATACCTCCGGAAAGTTCTGAAGGCATCATCTCAATCGCTGTAGCAAGTCCTACATTGTGTAATGCTTCTTTTATCAGTGAGCTCAATCCTTCTTTGGATATTGAACGTAATTGTCTTCTAAGCGAAAATTCAAGATTTTCTCTCACTGTCATGGAATCATAGAGGGCGCTGCTTTGAAAAAGGAAACCTATCTTTTTGCGTATTTCAATTAGCTCCTTATCCTCGACTTCGGAAATATTTCGCCCAAGTATTACAAGTTCACCTTCATCAAAATCAACCAAACCCACAATACATTTAATGAGTACAGATTTACCGGTTCCGGATTTCCCGAGTACAACGAGATTCTCTCCTTTATGAAGCACTAAGTTAATATCCCGCAACACACGATTATTGCCAAACGATTTCTTAAGATGTTCCATCTCAACGACAACAAGCCCGTTTTGCTTATTATCGTGTTCAGTTGTTTTAGAGGTTGCATTAGCTATCATTCTTTTCATTACCCGATTTAGTTTTGAAACAAACTCGTGATTTGTACCGCTACCACATCTATGAGAAAAACCATTAAAGATGAGAATACTACGGCTGAGTTAGCTGCTTTCCCAACTCCCTCAGTTCCAGTATTAGAATTAAATCCTTTATAACATCCAATAAGTCCGACTGCAAATCCGAAGAAAAATGTTTTGATGAAAGCCGGGAACAGATCGTTATATTCGAGATTTTGGAATACCTGCGAAAAGAATAAGTGACCACTTACATCTCCCCGCAAATTAACACCGACTAATGATCCGAACAAACCTACAGCATCGGCAAAAACTACCAACACCGGAAGCATCAATGTTGTAGAAACTACCCTTGTAACAATAAGATACTTAAACGGATTGGTGCCTGAAACCTGCATTGCATCAATTTGTTCAGATACATTCATTGATGCCAGTTCTGCCCCAATTCCCGATCCAACTTTTCCGGCATAGATTAACGCAGTTATTACCGGTCCTATCTCTCGTATAATTGAAACTGCAACCATGGTAGGTAACCACGATACCGCTCCAAACTTTTCCAAAGTGGGTCTTGACTGAATTGTAAGCACAAGCCCGATAATAAAGCCTGTAATCCCTACCAAGGGAAGAGACTTGTAACCGATCAGAAAAAATTGTTTAATAAGTTCACTAAACTCATACGGCGGCTTAAATACTTCTTTGAAAAAGCGCAAAGTAAAAATTGTAAGCGAAGATATTTCTAAAAAAAATTTGTTAATTAATGAGTCAGAAATAGTCCTTGAAAACGCTTCCGGGATAATTTCTGCTTCATGGTGTTGATTTTGGGATTGTTCCATAATATTTTTTCCATTATTCGTTATCTTTTTCCGTCGTTTTGCCGTCGAAGTGTTCGTGATCGGCCTCCGCTTCGTCGCGAGTATGGTGGACGACACCGTCACGATGATTTGGCGGCGCATAGAGCGTATAGAGCTTCAGGGGAACTCGGCCGGTATTGATAATGTTGTGATTCGTCCCTGCCGGGACTACTACAGCGAAGCCCGCGCGGATCACCGTCCGAACACCATCGAGAACCGCCTCACCGGTCCCCTCCTCCACTCGAAAGAACTGGTCGAGCTTGTGTACTTCCGCCCCGATCTCTTCCTTAGGCTTTAGTGCCATCACGACAAGCTGGCAGTGCCTTGTCGTATAAAGCACCCGGCGAAACTCGACATTCTTGACGGCGAGACCCTCGATGTCTTGCACAAAGCCTTTCATAAAGACTCCTCTGGTTTGCAAGTTCAACATTTAATCAGAGCTTACCTCACTGCTACATCCAACAACATTCACAGAAGACGAGCCTTCTTTTCTGACATCTAACGGCATCGCACACCAAACGAGGACTGTTTGACGGCACACGGTGGGTGGAGCGCCTTGTCAGGTTTGTTTTATTATTAAGATAGCGACCCTTCAAGTTGCCGTCAGCAAAGGTTCTCTTCCGCGAATCCCAAGTGATCAGTTTGTCAAGTGCGGCGTTGACATAATCCACGCGGCGATTCTGATAATCCAAGAAGTAGGCATGCTCCCACAAATCGATGGTCAAGAGTGGCTTCATGCCCTTTGTCAATGGGATATCCACATTGCCGGTCTTGACTGCCTCACCTTAAGCTTATCGCCATCCAGCACGAGCCATGCACAACCACTGCCAAACTGGGACATTTCTGCAGTCGCCAACTCCTTCTTGCATGCATCCAGGGTGCCGAAGGAATTCTCGATCTTTTTGCTTCAACATTTCGGATGGTTCATCACTGCCCTTCGGCCTCAGACTTCTCCAGTAAAAAATGTGGTTCCATGTTTGCACTGCATTATTGAAGAACGGGGTCTTGTCATCTTTGCCAGTTGTTTCGGGGATGATTTTCTCCAACAGCAGGTCCATAAACGCCGTCCCTCTCACCAGCTTGTTCAGGTTATCGACATATCCCTTGTGATGCTTGCCATAGCGGAAAACAATCGTATTGGCAGAGATTACGGGTTCCAGCCCTTTATCAGCATAAGGCAGGAACTGTAGAACATGTGGAAATGCACTTTAAATCATGCTATTACTTATCATGTTGCCTCCCCTGTGGTGATGTAAAGCTTGCCCGCTCACTACAGCCGCGTACAAGCGTTTGCGCGCGCCTTGGCGAGCGACATGTTGGACGTCCTCAATCCTTTAACTTGGCAGCGGTATCTCGAACAGCAGTACTTAATGCACCCCAAGCGCTTTCCACGCCATCCTTAAGGTGCTCCCATGCTTCCTCACTGGCTTCGCCCAGTTCTTTCAGCATGGCCTTCGTGGAATCAACTTTCTCCTTAAGCTCGTCAACCTGTTTGGCATATTTGATACGTGCTTCGGCGGTAGAAATCTTCGCTTTGGCCTTCAACTCGGCCAATTTGACCAGC
>JAKJEK010000055.1 GCA_022705465.1 Patescibacteria group bacterium
CAGCGCCCCCGCCCCTGTTTAGCGAGGGAACAACAATAAGAACTCTTTTCATTTTTTTCCAATCAGATAAATGCTTAGAAGTCCATTTTGCTTGTTCTGGCTAACAAGATACAAAGGGGCTAGGATCAGGGAGGTGATCAATACTGATAGATAGTAAATCGGGCTTTTGAGACTAAATAGTGGCACAAAAGCGAAAAAGCTGGAAACTGGAATAATCTTGCGTATCCTGAGGCCTTCTTCATCAAGAAAGTGCTCCAAAATCGTACGATGAATAGGGGAGATACGGCCGTATTTTTCTGGCGGAGTTAAAAAAAGCGGAGGGTATCCGTAGAGCAAAAAGTGGATTCTGGAGAAATAGCCGTGAACATTAGGCGTGGATACAATGAGAGTGCCCCGGTTCGCCAGCAATTTGCGGCACTCTCGGATAAAGTTATGCGGGCTATCAAGGTGTTCGACTACCTCAAGACAAATTATTAAGTCAAACTCAACATTAATTTCCTGGGAAAAGCGAGAATTCAAGTCTAGTGAAATAAAATTAACGTTTTTGTTCCGAAACCCATAATTCTGCTGATTAAGGTCAACGGTGGTAATGCTATGATATCCCAGATCCCACAACCTTTTGTCGAAGGCGCCCGTTCCAGATCCTAAAACCAAAATCTTAGCCTTCTTATTAATCTTCAGCTCATTTATTGCCAAGGCTGCTTTCTGATGCAAAAAAGGATTGGCCATAATTTTCAGTCCCTTGTAACTGTGAACCAGTTCGTTTCTAGAAATTCTAAACATGATCACTTGCCCCCATTAGTGCTCCGGCGATCTTCTCAGTTGTGGTTTCAAGGGAAAAGCGTTCTTTTGCAGTGCGGTAAGCATTTCGGCCAAGAGTTTCTCTTAGCTCTTTATCTTTAAGCAGCCTCCCAATGGCCTTTTCGAGCTCTTTTGGGTTTCTGCATGGAGTAAGGATTCCGTTTTTACCGTTTTCGATCAACTCCCGGTTTGCCTCGATGTCGGTAGTAATGATTGGCAAGCGGCTAGCCATAGCTTCGAGAATGGCGTAACTCAAACCTTCGGCAAGGGTCGGTAAAACAAAGATGTCGCTTATTCCCAGTATCTCTGCCACATCATCCCGCCGCCCCAGGAAAAAGACATTGTTTTTTGAAGCATAAGCCCAGTTTTGCTTAACAAGTTTTTCCCTCTCCGCGCCGTCGCCAACGATCAGAAGATTTATATTTTTGTGTGTCTCGTACAATTTTCCGAAGGCCTCAAGGAGATCATCATGCCCCTTTCTGGCTCGTAAATTAGCAACGCAGACAATATTTAAATTATCACCCCCAAGACCCAATTCCCTTTTCTTTTTGTCTTTGTTTATCTTAGTTTCGGTAATCTGGATGCCATTCGGGATAATAACTATCTTTTTGTCGTGCAATTTGATTCTAGTCTTTAGCTCGTCCCTTGCCGTTTTTGACAGGACAATGTATTTAGTCACCAAGAATCTGGTTAGACGATCGGCGCTTCTCAAGAAATCCCACTTTAACAGGCTGCCATGCTGATATGACAATATTTTTCTAATACCAAAGAGTCGCCCCAGGATGCGTCCAAACAAATCGGCGTGAATTAGGTAGGTCACAAGAATGTTTGGTTTCTCTTTAACGACAATATTTCTGAAACCGGCAACTGCCCCAAAGATCCCTCGCTGGTCCAGTTCGAGATAGCTTACTGGAATTCCCTGTTCTTTAAGCTTGGCGCCGACAGGCCCGCGGCCCATAATAGCGCAGACGTGGTTATCAAATCTTTCTTGAAGATGGGGCAAGTTTCGCAGAAGCGACATTTCTGCGCCGCCGACTTCCAAGCCGGTAATCAGGTGGAGCACCTTGTTCCTCTTAATTTGTTTTACCTGACCAGCAGCAACTTGCACAAACTTCCGGGCGTTTTTTTGCCACGAAAAATCTTTCGCTCTTTCCAGGTTTTCCCGGCTGACCCGGTCAAGGTTTGTCTTTGTCAGGAAGTCCCGGATTATTTGTTCCAGAGCGGAGATATCTCCTGGTTGAACAAGATATTTAGTATCAATAACCTCTCTGGTGCTTCCGACGTTGGTGGCGATAACCGGAACGCCGACAGCGCACGCCTCAAGAATCGTAGTCGGCAATCCTTCCGAATGCGAGGGGTTCACAAAGATTTGGCTTTTATAAAGATGATTAATTACTTCTTCGTTCTCAAGGTTTCCCAGGACTTCGATATAGTGTGTTTTTCTTTTTAGTATCTCTGCTTTCAGGGGGCCGTCGCCGATTATTACCAGCTTTAATCCGGGAAAATCCGGGGCGATGTTTTTAAACACCTGCATCAAATCCAATACCCCTTTTTGCTCGACAAGACGGCCGACAAAAACTATCTGTTTGCTGGGTTGCCACTCCTTTGTAAATCTTTTGAGGTCAAGACTGTTATGGACAATATCGCTATTTTTAATTCCCAAATGCTCAAGAAGTTTCCCGGCGGCTTTGCTGGTGGCAACGGTGTGGTTGGCCGCTCGGAAGATCAGTGCGCCAATGGTGTGATCCCATAGGCTTGCCATGAGAGAGAGCAGGGGATTCTTAAACGGTGTATGGCAGGTGCCGTGCTCGCTGGCAATAACTGGTACTCGCTTCAAGCGGGCGAAAAAGACGGCGAAAAGCGAAAAGGGGTATAGCCGGGCGTGAACATTGACAACTTCTTGGCCACTTAAAGCTGCGTTGATAATCCTAAAATTTCTTAAAGTTGGTTTGGGAACAGGGAATTGACCATTGAGAAAGTTCCAGGCGTCAATCCTCAATATATTCATGCCATTAAAGACCTCGGTTTGTTTAACATTCTCAGTATTACAGCAAATAACGGTAACAGCGTGGCCATGCCTTAACAGCTCTCTGGAAAGTCCGTAAATGTATTGCTCCACACCTCCACTGTGCGGTAGAAAAAAACTGGTAGCGAAAAGTATCTTCATTTTTTCTCAGCGTCCTTAAATGCTAGCTCTCGGGTAAGCCTGGTGATTTCTTGCTGCAGCAGAGAGATCTTAAAGTAAATCCTATAAACCGAGTAAAGAAGGATAAGAATAGCAAAAAAGACAGCAGCGTCAAAGCCGCGTCCGACTCCCAGAATTCTGGCCATGATATCTGTGGTGCCGGGATAGATAGCAGTAAAACCAACCGCAAACCAGATAATCGTCCAAAACAGCAACTCTAACATTCGGGCATTACCCTTTTTAACGCGCAGGGCTATCCGGGACCACGCAAATAGTATAAAAATAATCGTTAAGGTCTTGATTCCCATTAGTCGCCAAATCCCTTAAGAAACATTTTTAAAATTATATTGATGCCGTTAATATTCCTCTGGCCTTTAGCCAGTGAATAGTCGGAGTAAATTACGCTGACGGGTACTTCGGTAAATTTAATCTTTTTCCTGCTAATCTCCCTGACAATCTCCGAAGATACTTCCATCCGATCTGATCTAATGTCGATTTTTTGCAGAGCATTTCTTGAAAATGCCCTAAGGCCTGATTGGGAGTCGGTGGTCCAAATGCCAAACAGAACCAAAGTCGCCAGATTAAGACCGAGATTACCAACTACCCGGTACCACGGCATTCCCTTTGGTTTCATTAAGCGGCTGCCGATAACGGCCTCGGACTTATTGTTAAGAATCGGTTTGATTATTTTTTCGATATCTTTGGGATCGTGCTGACCATCCGCGTCGAAGGAAACTATAATATCGGCGTTGTGGCGAATGGCGTATTTGAAACCCGTGCCCAGAGCCGCGCCAAGACCGCGATTTATTAAGTGGCTCAAAACCGTTACCTGAGGATAATTCTTGATTTCTTCCAGTGTGTCATCGTTGGAACCGTCATTCACAACAATGACATCGATTTTACGGATGCCTTTTATAGCTTTTGGAAGACTGTCAATAACGCTTCCAACAGTCTTTTCTTCGTTGTAGGCCGGTATGACGATTGCTAGCTTCATGACCACATTATAACAGCTATTCCGGTAATAACAAAAATAACCCAAACAGTCGGCCTGGCCGAGCTGCCCGCACCTCCTTTGGCCAGCTCTTTGCTGACAACCTACCGCAATTAATTAAAGTTGATTTAGGCGATACGCGCAAAAATATTTGGCGGGGCACAACATATTGTGGTAGTGTCTTGGTCAGACTGACCAATACTTGGGTTGAGCCGTGGCGCAGCCGTGAAACGGAACGACACCATCAGGGAAGTCGAATTTACTAATCCTATCACGCCTCGCGTAACCGCCCAAACAGGCGGTGGATTGACGGGTTAAGAGGGCTATGCATTAACAAATAGGCAGCACTATGCTATAAAAATTGCATCCAGTCGTGAAAGGAAACGGTGGAATGCCAGAACTAACCGTTACCCCGTATGGTGGCCCAACTTGCCATCTTGCGATCGAAGAGGGTGTAGTCAAGGTAGTCGGTATGGACACTGACGCCGCGATCGATCCTGCGATGAACGGTATTCTCATCAGTGACCCTGATGGCAATAAGCTGATGCTTGGCAGTCCGGATTGCGAGTTCAACATCGAAGGTGCGAGCAAGTGCATCCAGACCTTCTCGTTCCGTTTGCCTCCGCCTCTGATTCCCAGATGGTTAGCCTGGTCCGTTACTGCTGGGGCAGTGTGTGCCAGCGCTCTTCTGCTGCGGCCGCGTAGCCGATAAACCGTGCATGGAATGCAAATCAAGCCGTTGGAGATAACCAGCGGCTTTTATGTTTTATAGGATAGTGGAACGCGGGAGCTGGCACATTTCTCGCGATAACACCAACCGTTTTCGGCGAGCGCATCATCGCAGCTCAGCATCTTAAATTGCTCCACTCTGATGCGTATATCGTGCTGATTAGCAAGCTGTTTCGCCGTGCAACTCTGGCGCAAATAATTCGAACAGTAACATTGACAAATACCAAAAAATATGATAAAATAATAATGTTGGCTACTAGCGCTTTAGGCGTTCTGCGTTCGGAAACAGGAGGAGAGATGCCTGAGTCTGAGAACAGGTTCCCTTGCTGCAAGTGCGGCGGACACGTGCCGCCGAGTAACGACGTCGCCTACTTCGACGCCATCCTGACGAGGCAGCCCTTGCTGCCCCTCACGTATGCCTTCTGCCATCTGCTGCCGGTATACGATGAGAAGGGCAACCAGCTCTGTGTTGGTTCGCACTCCCGCGCCCAGTACCTCGAGGGGCAGCCCCGCGACCCCCGGCCTGAGTATGCCTACAAGCCGGAGCGCGAGCAGCAATTCCGGGAGGCTTACGAGAAGCTGCAGAAGGACTGCGGCCGGCTGCCCAACCAGGAGGTGCGAGAGCAGCTCTACAGAGATGCCTGCCGCGAGCAGGCAGCGGCGTAACCCACGCCATGCCCAAAGTGCCCCGGACCAGCCGGGGCACTTTTTTATTATTACGACAACAAGTTCTTGTTATACAGAATACTGATTAAATAACAGACGCGCTCAATCATTGGTACAGCATCACAAATGAGTGCTAGCCAACTTGAAAAGCCCCGTTCGCTTACTCGAAGTCAAACGGGGCTGTTGGTTACTCTTTGGGCACTGATGTCGCCTCGGTTTCCAGTACCCAACCGGTGCCGTTGCGGTAGACTACGTGGAGCGTAAAGATTTTCATCCGCTCTGGCGTAGTTACCACCAATCGGCCATCCGGCATGAAGCTGATATAGGTCTTGCCTGGCTCCTTGGTCACGCCCCATGCGTCCCAGACCGGATCTTTTCTCTTGTCGAATGGCCAGAGATACACCCGGCCATCCTCGCTGGCTGAAGCCAGGTATCGCCCATCCGGGGAAAAAGCAACAGAAGTGACTGCTGCCTCGTGTGTTCGCGATCCGCCGCTTTTCCAATCCGGTAGGTATTTCGGTAGTGTCCACGTTTGTATCGAGCCATCGCTATACCCGACTGCTACGAGTCCGCCATCAGGCGAAACGTCAATTGCTCTTTCAACAACGTCCTCTGGCCGGAGTAACCACCAAAGGAGGAGTCCGAGCAGAAGCAGAAGCAGGATGGCTCCCAGGATTACCCAGATCGGGGACATTTCCCGACGAGCGATTCGTATCGGTCGCATTGCGCCCTCCAGGATCCGCGATGGTGTAAGCTGGTGGTTCACCAGCCTTGCATTGTATCATGTGTATGCTTGTTTGGGTGGTATCCATCACTTATGCAAAACCATTTATCGAAAATGCTCCAAATCGTGGAGCATTTTGGGAAATTAATTTAAATGGCGCGCAAAACCAATAACCCTTGATCAAAAACGCACACTCTCGCAACATCTGGGTCACATGGATTGATATCCGCCTCGAGCCGTACATTGACAAATAGGCAGCACTATGCTATAAAAATTGCATCCAGTCGTGAAAGGAAACGGTGGAATGCCAGAACTAACCGTTACCCCGTATGGTGGTGTGTTCTGAATTCTGCTCGAACTATTTT
>JAKJEK010000056.1 GCA_022705465.1 Patescibacteria group bacterium
AGCGGCGGTTGATGGTCCGGATTGCGTTCTTTTCAGATCACGGGATGGCAGTCCCAGCTTACCGAAGAGAATTACGCACAGTTGCTTTGGGGAGTTAATGTTGAATTCTTCTCCGGCATAGTCATAAATGGTGGCAACTAACCCTTCAATCTGACCTTCGAGCTTAACTTCTAGCTTATGCAGTACGTCTTTATCAATCAGAACTCCGGCCGATTCCATTTGACGAAGGACTGGCTCAACTTGCCGATTAATCTCCTCCCAACCAATTTTTGGCAGTACCACGCCTTTGTCTTTTAAGTGTTCCCACATGGTCATATATTCTTATAACTCCAATTTAAGCTGTTCATCTTTTTCTTTCTGCGCCGCCGTTGTACCTTTTGATTCCCCTTCAATGTCTTTGCCAAAACGGCGAAGCAGTGATTTAAATTCTAGTTCCTCAAATAGTGTTTTTAGTTTGACTCTATCATACTGGCCCCATTTAGCGCCCTCTAAATCGAATGTGAACGGTACGTCCCGTCGAATTGTTGCCAAACGTTTGGACTGAAAAGCTTGGGTTTTATTGTCGACAAGCAATTTTAATATTCTTTCGCGTATTTCGAGTTTCTTAGAAACCTGTGAAAGCTGTTGGTCGACTCCTGCGCCCGACTCAATCTCACGTTCGATCGAAAAATATAGATTTTCCAAGGTGTCAAATTTCAATATTAGGTCGGTGGCTGTTTTGGGCCCAATGCCGGGAACTCCAGGAATATTATCAGACTGGTCGCCAGCCAAAGCTTTCAGGTCAATAAAGTCTTCGGGTTCAAGATTGTAAATCTCCTTTAGATGGTCATGGTCGAATATCTCCGTCTCCTTGAAGCCATGCTTTAGCATAAGTACTCGAACTCGGCCATTTAAGAGCTGATAGACGTCGCGATCGCCAGACGCGATATAGACCATCACGTCATGTTTGTTCATTTGCTCAACCACTGTACCGATAACATCATCTGCTTCATAACCTTCAACTGCATAGATCGGAACACCAAAAGCGTCGAGCATCTCTCGAACCCGAGGAATTTGGTCGTATAGTTCTTGGTCCGCTTTAACCCTTTTCGCCTTGTACTCCACATATTCGGTGTGCCTGAAGGTTGGAGCAGCAAGATCAAAGGCGGCGGCGATATAATCAGGACGCACGTCTTCCAGAATTTTGATTAACGCTAAAGCAAAGCCATAGGTAACGTTGGTCATCTCTCCCCTTTTGTTGGCCAGGTTTTTGGGCAATGCATGATAGGCACGATGCACGATGGCGTTGGAATCGATGATAACTAAGGTTTTCATGCGCTTATCTTACTCCAATAGATCAGGTTTCGTCTAACGGAGCTAGTCCTTTATTAGGTTGGTAATGATTTTAATCATAACATCCTTGTCTTTAGGCTCGCTGATTGCGATCAGTAGGGCGAGGGCAACAAGGGTGTTTTCTTCAATTTTCCTAGACTGGTTTCGCTCGAGATAGTAAGCAAAGAGAAGCGAGGCAATACGTTTATTCCCGTCGAAAAACGGATGATCTTTTATTACAAAATATAAGAGGTGGGCTGCTTTTTCGGCTATTGTATCATACAGTTCGGCTCCGCCATAGCTTTGGTAAATATTTCCAAGTATGCCAGCAAACCTTCCTGAATACTCCTGGCCGAATAAATCCCCGGCCTCCCGTTTTTCTCGTAAGCGCTTTTTTAAAATTTGAATTACCTCGCAACACTCCTCATACCTTAAGACGTGCTGCGCTTTCTTACTCTTGGCAATCGTGAGCGTTCCTTCGTCGTATTGATGAAGTATAGTAAGCGACGTGGCGTAATCGTTAACAATTCCCAATAGTCGTGATTGCTGGCCGTCCAGTAGAGCGTACTTTGAAGAAGAATATAGGAATTTAATCGCGCTTTGGAGCTCTTTTAATGATTTTGCTTGTTCCGCAAGGCGGCTTTGATTGAGGGCATAGCCTCTAACCAAATAATCACGCAGCACTCGATTCGCCCAGATGCGAAACTGAGTACCCTCCTTGGATTTAACGCGGTAACCCACCGAAATCACGACATCCAGATTATAGTGTTCAATACTACGCTCGATGGAACGACCATTTTCGTTCTGAACTATCCGGAATTTCCGGATAGTTGCCCCCTTTTTCAGCTCCCCTTCTGTGTAAATGTTATTAATGTGTTCCGAGATGGTACGAACGTTTTTCCCGAATAATTGAACCATCTGAGATTGAGTAAGCCAGATCGTTTCATTCTCTAACTTAACCTCAAGCTTTGGACCGCTTGCGCTTGGCCCATAAATAACCACCTTATCTCTTATTAGATCTAATTTATCCATAATTAATCCCTCCTTGAATGCTTGACACAAGGACATGGTACCGAACATTTACCAAACAGTCAAACAACGGACACCAAGGACCGGCATAATTAGCGAACCGTATAGCCAATTCGGGAAAGCAACTCGACGATTCTCTCTAATGGGATACCGCGTGTAAAGTTATTATAGCTTCCCTCAATGCGGTCGATGAATGTAGAACTATAGTGCTCTAACGGATCGTAGCCAAGCGCATATGTATTATAGCGCTTGTCTTGTGATAGATATTTTTCGATTTCGGGTTTGTTAAGATTGCGAACATAGAGTTTGGTGCTGACGATGTCCGATATCGCCTGATCTGTGTCAAGATTGATTAAGCAAAGACCAGTATGGAAGTCGTGACTGTTGCCAGAAAGCATGACCAGCCTATCAAATGCTTCCTGTTTTGATTTTGGTTTCTCGAGTATTTGACCGTTGTAGCATCCAACAGAGTCAAAACCGATAACAATACCCGAATCAAACCGGGATGCCACTGATTCGGCCTTCATCTTGGCCAGTAGCTTTACCAGTACTTTTGGGTCCGATGGTCGTCCAGAGAAATATTCATCGACATCGCTACCTTCGGCAACAAAGTCTAGGTCAAGAAACTTAAATGCCTGTTGCCGATAAGGCGAGGTGGTGGCAAGAATTATCTTGGACATAGCGGCACTCCTCATTTAACCATTAGTATACATTAGTCAATATGCCAGTGAGCTGTCATTGGCTGGATTATGCACCAAGGGCTAGGAGAGGCACAACCGTCAAGCGCTGCCGCCTGTGGGGGTTCGGTGGAGTTCAATATCAGCAAAACGCATCTGGGCTGGATTAAAGTACACCATAACTTCGCCGGTGGGACCGTTGCGGTGTTTTCTGATTAAAACCTCGGTAACACCTTTTTTCTCAGTGTTGGGATTATAATATTCTTCACGATACAGAAACATAACTAGATCGGCATCTTGTTCAATAGAACCAGATTCCCTCAAGTCAGAGAGCTGTGGCCGCTTATCCTCACGATGTTCGACAGCGCGAGAGAGCTGAGACAAAGCAATGATTGGCACTTGCAGTTCTCGCGCCAAGCCCTTAAGGCCGCGAGAGATTTCTGAAATTTCCTGAACCCGGTTAGTGTCTCCCGAACGAGATTTGCCCTCCATTAACTGTAGGTAATCGATAATTACCATACCCAAGCCGTGCTCCATCTGAAGACGACGGCATTTTGCGCGCATTTCCATTATGTTACAGCCAGGAGAGTCATCAATAAAAATGGGTGCTTCAGATAAATAGGCCATGGCTGGTCCAATTTTGTGAAAATCATCTTCGCTAAGATTACCGGTACGTAATTTCCAGGAATCAACCGCGGCCTGCGAGGCTAACAAACGATCAACCAGCTGCTCTTTGCTCATTTCCAAAGAGAAAACGGCCACCGGAATTTTCTCCTCAACGGCGGCGTTTTCAGCCAAATTTAGGGCAAAGGAGGTTTTACCCATCGATGGACGGGCAGCAAGAATGACCAAATCTGATTTTTGCCAACCAGCCGTCTTGTCATCGAGCGACTTGAAACCGCTCGGAACACCACGAAGCGCCCCTGAGTCCTTTTCACTATGAATTCGATCAATCCGCTCAAAGGCCTCGCTAATAACCTCGCGAATAGGTAAAAACTTGTTTTTGAGGAACTTTTGAGAAACAGCAAAGAGAGTGCTCTCCGCGCGATCAAGGGTTCCGGCAATTTCTGCATCTTCTTCATAACCAGATTCGGCGATATTGTTGCCAGCTGCGATAAGGCGACGCAATACCGCCTTATCGCGAACGATCTCTGCATAGTGAACAATACTGGCTGCCGAAGGTGTTGAATTAACAATATCAGCCAAATAACCAGATCCACCAACGTCCTTAATCTTGGATTCAGCCTCTAAAACTTCCGAGAGCGTAACAATATCGATCGGCATCCGCTTATCAAAAAGAGTCAGCATAGCGTCAAAAACAAGCGAATGGCGCTCCTCATAAAAATCCTCTGGGCGCAAGATGTCAGCAATTTTGATCATTGCCTCCGGGTCAATCAACACCGAACCCAGGACGCTACGTTCTGCCTCCGAATTTTGCGGGGGGATACGCACACCTAAAAATTGTTCTCTTTTAGGGGCGTGATCTGGCTGGTTTTTTTGCTTCTCTCTTGCCATAGCACCGTAATTATACAGTTTTTTATGGATTACAATACTTCAAATACATCATTTACCGCTTGCTGCAGCTCGTCATCAGAGGCTGAGCCCTCTTTTGCGGCTCGGATATCGGCCAGCTCGCAGGTAATTGTAAATTCTTTACCCATAATCTGCTTGATCGTGTTCTCGAGTACTGCTCGATTCTTACTGTCCGATATCTTGTCTTTGTGAAACTGAAAGCGGACCCCCAGCAATATTTCGTTGTTGTTTATGGACAGGGGTTTGGTATCACGCAACAGTGCCGCCAGTGTCGAGTTATTTTGCTTCGTAATTGCCAGAACCTGTGACCAGATATGAGAAATTTGATCCCCGGCATCCTTGGTTAAAAATGGTTCCGATTTATTGGCCTCGCCACCTTGAGAGACGCTCTTTGACGTCTTTTCAGATAGATATGTTGTTGGTGTTTCTTTGGACGTAATAGTAGTTGACTTACCTGTTTTCTCACGACTTGAATCCGGCTTTGTCACCGCCGATGCGGTCTGTGCCACAGTTGGCGAGTGTTTGCCGACAGGTTGTTGGTGGGTAGATTCAATAATTGAGATCTCCAGTGGTAACAACGGATTGGATACCTCATTGTGCAACTTTAAATTGCCTAAAAAATGACGCAGGATTGCGACTAAACGTTCTTGGGACACCACGCTGCCAGCTTTTTCAATCCACTTTATATTCTCTTCAGTGTCAGCAATAAAATGATGGCTGGTTGCAGAATAGAGTAAAACTTTTCTAATCACCTCAATAGCATTACGATGGACGGTAGCAATGTCCGTGCCGTTATCAAAAAACCGATGGGCGATTTTTAATCCCTCCTCCGCAGAATTATTAAAAATCGCCCAGACAAGATCCAACACTCCGCTCTGCTCAGCAATTCCTAGCACTTCCTGAACGTCTTTGACTTTAATGTCCCGTGCATAACTAGATACTTGCTCTAAAAGACCCTCTGCATCACGATGGCCGCCCTCGGCTGCCCTAGCTATCATATTTAACGCTTCTTCCTCGATAGTAATACCTTCAGACTGAGCAATCTTCTCAAGCTTGGTAACAATATCGGAAATAGATACGCGGCGAAAATCATAGCGTTGGGTTCGAGATATGATAGTTTCCGGCAGCTTATGAGCCTCAGTCGTCGCCAGAATAAAGACCACATGCGGCGGAGGTTCCTCTAGAGTTTTTAAAAGAGCATTAAAGGCGCTTTTTGACAGCATGTGAACTTCATCAATGATGTAGACTTTCTTGCGCAATTTCGCCGGAGCAAATCGGGCATTCTCAATCAACTCACGCACGTCGTCTACACCGGTGTGGGAAGCGGCATCGATCTCCAATACATCCAAAGCCCTGCCTTTCACAATTTCATCACAAGACGAGCACTGGTTGCATGGCTCCCCATTCGTAACACTGGCAGCTTCGTCACTATCATCATTGCCACGACAATTAATTGCCTTGGCTAACAAGCGTGCCGTCGTAGTTTTGCCAGTACCTCTCGGCCCGGCAAACAGGTAGGCATGGGTTAGCCTATTCTGCCTGATAGCTTCCAGCAGAGTTCGACTGACATGATCCTGACCTACCAGATCGGCAAATAGCTGTGGACGGTATTTTTGATACAGTGCCATAATAAAAACGGGTATAGACTAATACAATCAAAGCAGTACCCCTCGCCGCAACATACAAGCTTTGGGTTTATTATATGCCGAAGTCGCATGTATCGTGAACTGATGTACTATTATCCTTTGCTACTCTCATTAGTAGTTATTTTGCCCATATTTAGCGATAGACAACAGCCAACATATCCACAGGTTGTTCACAAGACTGACGATATTCACCGGCATGTCAATACCTCGT
>JAKJEK010000057.1 GCA_022705465.1 Patescibacteria group bacterium
ACCAAGTTTGTGTCCGACCATATCTTCGATAATGAATACCGGTATGTGTTCTTTACCATTGTGAACGGCAAATGACACACCAACCATTTCTGGAGTAATGGTTGCGTCTCGCGACCAAGTTTTTATCGCTTGTTTGCTGTTTGTTGAACGAGCTTTATCCACTTTGGTCAAAAGACGCTCGTCAATAAATGGACCTTTTTTAAGGGATCTCGCCATTATTTCTTTCTCCTACTTAGAATTAACTGGGTCCCTGGTTTCTTTTTGTTGCGGGTTCTTCGACCAAGTGCTAGAGCACCCCAAGGTGTTTTTGGATACTTCATGCCAATTGGTGAGCCGCCTTCGCCACCACCGTGTGGGTGGTCAACAGGGTTTTTGGCCTTTCCTCGAACTTCTGGTCTTCGCCCGATATGTCGAACTCTACCAGCTTTGCCCATTGTAATATTTGAGTGGTCGGAATTGGAAACGATGCCATAAGAAGCATAGTTACCAGAAAGAACCTTGCGGCTTTCGCCGGATGGTGTTCTGATGATAGCATAGTCACCATCAAAACCGAGAAGTGTGGCATAACTTCCAGCGCTGCGGCACATCTGTCCGCCACGACCAGAAACCATCTCAATGTTGTATATTTGCGATCCAACAGGCATGTTTCTAAGCTGGGTTCTATTGCCGGTGTGAACGGGTGCATGCTCTCCACATGTCACAGTATCGCCCACTTTCAGACCTGCAGGGGCAAGAATATAGCTTTTCTCACCACTTTGTTGATAGACAATTTTCGCGATAAAAGCAGATCTATTGGGATCATATTCGATGGATTCTACTTGCGCTTCTAGGTCAAGATATTTTGTTCTGGAAAAATCAACGGTGCGATATAATCGTTTGGCACCACCACCACGATGGGCAACAACAAGTTGACCCTTGGCATTGCGACCAGATAATCGCTTTTTGCCAACAGTTAAAGACTTTTCACGGCTGGCTTTTGTCAGTGAGGTGGTGTCCAGCACTGACAACTGCCTTCTTGCGTTTCCTGTCGGTTTTACTACTCTTATTGCCATAATTATCCAATTCTACTTATCAACTTAAACTATTCTTTCGTTTTCTTGTCGTTAGTATTGTTTTCCTCAGGTTTCTCTTCGAGGGTTTCAATTTCAAATAAATCGATTTTATCACCTGGTTTTACAGTAACAACAGCCTTTTTGAAATTTGATCGTTTGCCAGAACCCTGTTTGGTGCGTTTGACCTTGCCCTTATAGGTGGCTGTGTTGATGTCGACAACTGATACTCCGAAAAGCTCGTTGCATAGTGCAGCAATAGTTTCTTTACTCGCGCGAGGATCAACTAAGAATGTGTATTTGCTGTCTGCAACTTGCTGAAAACTTTTCTCAGAAATTAACGCTTTCTTTAACACTTTATTCATTGTCTTCCTCGTCATGATTGCTAGATTCTTTTTCGTTGGAATAAATACTCTCTATTTCATTCATTGCTGCCCTAGTTGCAACAACTTTATTAGAAGTTAGAAGATAGATAATGTCCAGATTGCCGGGCGACATAATTTTAACACCTGCAATGTTGCGGAAGGATAATTCAAAGTTCTCATCGCTGGTCTCAAGAATCACAGATACTTTGCCCTCGGCGCCGAGATTATCGAGAATCTCAACTGCTTGTTTGGTTTTGATATCGGATAATTTGATTTCGTCAACGATGACAATATTACCGTTCTCAATCAGACGTGAAAATATTCCCAAAATGGTGCGGCGTCTTTCGCGGCGATTCATTCTAAGACGATAGTTGCGTTCTGGGGTTGGGCCAAATGTTACACCGCCTCCAACCCACAATGGTGAACGAGTTGAGCCGACACGCGCACTACCAGTACCTTTTTGTCTCCATGGCTTGCGGCCACCGCCGGAGACCTCTCCTCTATCCTTTGTATTTGCAATCGGAGCCCTTTGGGCTGCCCGCAAGAAGTTAATATAAAGAGCGAGTGTATCGTCAGAAACAGGATGCGAAAATACGTCAGACATCACAATTTCGTCGATTTTTTCACCCTTTTGATTAAGAAGTTGAGTGTTCATGATTTTCTAACCGTTCCCTACTAAATGCTACTACTCCGATTGAGTCTCTTTATCTTCACTTTCTACATCTTCTTGAGCCATTTTTTCCATGGCTGCAAGTTCTTCTTGTGCGGCTGTGTCGATTTCTTCTTCTGCAACTTCTCCTGTTCCAAAGACCTTCACTATTGATTTAACTGGACCTGGAATTGCGCCTGCAATTAGGAGAAAATCCTTATCGACATCGATGACTTTCAAATTTTTAACAGTGACAGTTTCATTACCCATATGACCTGGCATTTTACGACCAAGCACGACGCGTTGCGGGTAGCCGCCACCGATTGAACCGGGTTCACGAACATTATTACTACCATGAGTTTCGGGACCGCGCGCAAAATCGTGTCTTTTTACTGTGCCGCTGAACCCCTTACCCTTGCTCTTGCCTTGCACACTAACAAGTTCATCTTTCTTAAACTGTGACAGTGTAATGTTTTGACCGACTTTGTATCTGCCTGGTGCATCAACATGGAATTCGGTGACTTTGGCGGCCTTATCGTTACCTTCTTTTAAGGCTTTTATTTGAACGGCCTTGTAGCCATCTTTATCTTTTGTTTTTGTTTGTGAAACAACACAAGCTAAGGCAGCAATTTTGGTTACTGCTATACTTCTGCCGTCCTCGTCGAATACACGAGTCATGCCGATTTTTCTGCCCAGGATAAATTTCATACCTTCCCTACATCATTAAAGTATTTACTAAACAAACAAAAGTCTTGGAACCATCTCCCCTCTGACGGGCAGGCGTTATCCACGACTTGAGCGCTAGTTTGTGCGCTGCAACAATATTTAGAATACTACATTGGAAGCCATGTGTCAACACTACAGTTGTACATGACGTACAATCTCAACGTGGTTTAAAAATAAACTATGCTATATTACAAATAAACCAAGTCGGGGCTGAACGCCGATTAAAATATTGCATTAAAGTAAAAAGAAGGGGCTCTCTTTGAGGTATTGCTCATAAAGAGCCCCGACTTATTTACATCTTTATCTCAACATTGACGCCGTGTGGCAAATCCAAACCCATAAGGTTATCGATAGTCTTTGGAGTTGGATTGAGAATGTCAATGAGCCTTTTATGTGTCCGCATTTCAAACTGTTCGCGGCTATCCTTATGGACGTGGGGAGACTTAATAACGGTTACGCTATTTCTCTCCGTCGGAAGCGGGATTGGACCCGCGACCGTTGCACCAGATCGGATGGCTGTTTCCACAATTTGCTCAGCAGACTTATCTATGATTCGGTGATCGTAGGCTTTGAGCTTTATGCGAATTTTCTGTTTGACAGAACTCTTATCTGACATCTTGTCGTTTTAACCTACTATTATTTAATAATCTTTGTTACTACACCTGCACCAACGGTTTTGCCACCTTCGCGGATTGCGAATTTCAGGCCTTCGTCCATGGCGATCGGCTGAATGAGGGTGACTTTAACGTTTGAAGTGTCGCCAGGCATGATCATTTCTTTATCGAAAGCGATATCGCCGGTAACATCTGTGGTTCGGATGTAGAATTGAGGTTTGTAGCCAGGGAAGAACGGCGAATGACGTCCACCTTCTTCTTTTGTTAAAGCATAAATTTCTGCTTCGAATTCAGTATGAGGTGTAATGCTGCCTGGTTTAACAATAACTTGACCGCGCTCGATATCTTCTCGTTCAATACCGCGGAGCAAAAGTCCAACGTTGTCACCAGCCTGACCCTGATCGAGCTGCTTCTTGAACATTTCGACACCGGTAACGACTGTCTTAGTGGTCTTTTTGATACCGACGATTTCAACTTCATCGTTAATTTTAACGATGCCTTGTTCGATACGACCGGTAGCAACGGTACCACGACCCTTAATGGAGAAGACGTCTTCAACTGGCATAAGGAAAGGTTTGTCAATTTCGCGTTTTGGTTCTGGAATAGCTTCATCAACGGCAGCCATAAGCTCCATAATAGCTTCTTCATATTTAGCGTCACCTTCGAGAGCCTTGAGAGCTGAGCCTCGAATGATTTTTGCGCTATCGCCATCATACTTATATTTGGTCAAGAGCTCTCTAACTTCCATCTCAACAAGGTCAAGAAGCTCTGGATCATCTACCATGTCGCACTTATTTAAGAAGACGACGATAGCAGGAACTCCAACCTGGCCAGCGAGCAGAATGTGTTCGCGAGTCTGAGGCATTGGGCCATCAGCGGCTGATACTACTAAAATTGCACCATCCATCTGAGCAGCGCCGGTGATCATATTTTTAACGTAATCAGCGTGGCCAGGACAGTCAACGTGCGCATAGTGACGATTGGCTGTCTCATACTCCTGATGCGAGGTAGCGATGGTAATACCACGCTCTCTTTCTTCTGGAGCATTATCAATGTCTTCAAACTTTCTCGCTTGAGCGAGACCCTGTTTCGCAAGCATTGTTGTGATTGCGGCAGTAAGGGTGGTTTTACCGTGGTCAACGTGACCGATGGTACCGATATTGACATGCGGTTTTGTTCTTTCGAACTTTTCTGCTGCCATCTTGCACTCCTTATAGTTTCCGTATTAATTAATGTATACGGCAATTAAATAATAACTACGTTCAGTAATTTAAACACTTGTGTTTATATTAGCAAATTATTGCTAAAATTGCAAGACCTAGTTGCCTTGAATATCTCAGCAAACTACTTTTTTCCTCTTTTATCAATAATATCCTGTGCTACATTTGAAGGAACTTCAGCATAATGATCGAACTCCATAACATATGATGCACGACCCTGAGTCATTGAACGAAGACCGGTAGCATAACCAAACATAGAAGCTAGAGGAACCTCGGCGCGAATGGTCTTAAGACCATTGCCGCGATCTTCCATTTTGTGAATTTGGCCGCGTTTGGCGTTAAGGTCGCCGATTACGTCTCCCATGAAATCTTCTGGCGTAATAACTTCGACTTTCATGACAGGCTCAAGAATCACAGGTGCTGCATTTCGGAATGCATCCTGGAAGGCCATTGATGCGGCAATTTTAAAGGCTACCTCTGAAGAGTCGACTTCATGGAAAGTGCCATCATAAAGCTCAACACCAACATCAACAATGGGATAGCCGGCCAAAACACCACGGTCTGTTGACTCTTTTACGCCAGCCTCAACGGCCGGAATGTATTCTTTGGGAATGGCACCACCAACGATGCTGTTAATGAATTCAAAGCCTTCCCCTGGTTGCTTCGAAAACAATCGGATGTAAACATGGCCATATTGTCCCCGACCACCAGTTTGGCGAATGTATTTGCCTTCTTGTTTAACTTCCTTGCGGCAAGTTTCACGATACGCGACCTGCGGCTGACCAACATTTGCTTCAACTTTAAACTCTCGTTTCATGCGGTCAACAATAATGTCAAGGTGGAGTTCGCCCATGCCAGCGATAATAGTCTGCCCGGTTTCTTCATCGGTGCGAACGCGGAAGGTTGGATCTTCTTCGGCCAAGCGCTGGAGGGCGAGGCTCATCTTCTCTTGGTCGGCCTTGGTCTTTGGCTCGATGGCGATAGACACTGGTGGCTCTGGGAAGGTAATGTTTTCGAGCTGGATAGGGTGAGCCGGGTCACACAAGGTGTTTCCGGTGGTTGTACCCTTTAGGCCAACTATGGCGGCAATGTCGCCGGCAACCACTTCGGTCACGTCTTCGCGCTTATCGGCCTGCATGCGCACAATGCGTCCTACGCGCTCTTTTTCACCTGTTGAGCTATTCAGCACGTACGAGCCAGCTTGCAATACGCCAGAGTACACACGGAAATAGGCGAGCTTACCCACAAATGGGTCGGTAGTGATTTTGAATGCCAAGCCGGCAAGCGGCTCGCTCACATCGTGCTTGCGCTCGATTTCTTCGCCAGTTTTGGGGTGAACGCCCCAGGCGTTGCTGCGGTCGGCTGGTGACGGTAGATAGTCATTGACCATGTCGAGCACTTTTTCTACGATGACACCGCGGCCATCGCCACCGGTCACAGCGTAGAATTTGCCGCTGAGTACTGCGCTACGGATAGCCTGCTTGATATCATCGACACTCAGACCTTCTTCGCCAACTTCGAAGTATTTTTCGAGCATGGCTTCGTCTTCGGCCACAGCGTTTTCTATGAGTAGGCTGCGGTACTTCTTGGCCTGGTCCAGCATATCGGCTGGCACTTCGCCCTCAGTGAGTTCGTGGTCGTGGAACTCGGTGTAAGTGTAGGACTTCATATTTACGAGGTCTACCACGCCATTTATAGCCTGTTCAAAGCCAATCGGC
>JAKJEK010000058.1 GCA_022705465.1 Patescibacteria group bacterium
TGGACATCAAAGGAGTGGTACAGAGTGTTTGAAGATCGGTTCAGAGTAGAACAAGCAGAAGCGGCGGCCTGACAACCAACACCCCGACCATTAAGGCCGGGGTTTATTGATTAGAAATAGAACCAGTTGTTGATCCAGTCTTAGTTTATTGTTAGCTTATGAATCCCATAAACCTTTAACCCAGAACTTACAGTCAATGATGTATTGTTGCTGTTGACAAATAACAATAGTAGTGTATTATACATCAACAATGCTATAGATCGAGGAGGGCGCGTGTTGTATCGCGAGAACTTTGAGCAGGATCCCGGCCGTTATCAAGCGGCGATCAAGACGAAGTGGAACAAGATCACTGACGAGGATCTAGCCAGAGTCGGTAACAATTGGGGCCAACTCATTGGGTGGATACAACAGAAATACGGCGGTACGCGCGATGATATCGAGCGCAACCTTCGTGAGCTCGTCGTAGCGGCGTAATCGCTACCAAACATTAACAGTCTCCTTGAGGGGCTGTTTTTATTATTCCTGGCAAGAAGACGGGTTGTTATAAGAAAATAAAATAATCTCAAGTCTGGCATTGAAAAATATTACTTATACCATAATCAATGAGGGTATTGGCCTTGACAAAATGTGGCGTAAGGTATATACTGATTTAATCACATTAAAAACATAACAAGTTTCTGGAGGGGCCAGACAAGTTACGAAAAGCTGTTAGCAGCTTACTGGCAATAGATAGGCACCTCCAACGAGGTGCATTTTGTTAGCAGGAGTGAGATGGAGTGAAGGATTGACTCATCCCCACCTTCCTTCCAGCTCGTTCTTGCTAACATACAGCAAGAAGGCACCTTAATCTAAGCCATAGGCTTGGATCCAGGAGGGAAAAGAGGGAATCAAATGTGTCTTTTGCTAGATACAAATCTAGTAAGGGATGCTACAACTGAGACCCAAACAGTCGCTTTTGCGGCACCTCTTACAGGGGCGTGATTGAAGTGACCGGGCAATATATAAAAATTAATGTTCCCGATAAGCTCACAAATCGTTACGCCCCTTATTTTTTTCCGGCAAGGCCGGTTTTTTGTTTTATTGCGATCCTTGGAGTATGATAACCGTATGAATAAGCTGGAGCAGAAAACGAAGATGGTGGGGGAGATGGGTCTAGAACGATATGCAGGATGTTTTAAGCATCGCAGGTTTAACGAAGAAAAGACCCGAGGCAGGCGCAAGCCTCAGGATTCGTATGGTTATATGGAGCTGGTTGATCCTTTTGTATTTGATATCGATCAGTTATTGAATGCAAAAGCCAGCCGGCGACTGGATGATAAGACGCAGGTTTTTCCCTCGCCAGACAACCCGCATGTAAGAACGAGGAGTATCCATACTCGAGAAGTGGTGGCTTTTTCGCTAATTGCCGCTGATATTATGGGATTAAATACCCGGTTAGTTGAAGCAATCGCACTGGGACATGATATCGGTCATGCGCCATATGGTCATTTGGGCGAGGAGGTGATTAGCGAGGTAACCGGAAAAACCTTTCGTCATGAGATATTTTCGGTGGTAGTGGCTCAGTACATAGAAAAGCAGGAAGCCGGATTAAATCTCAGTTTTGAAACGCTGGAGGGGATTTTACATCACTCGAAGGGCGGCAGTGTACTGACAGTGGATTCAAATTTGCCATTGGAGTATGCATTAGTAATGTTTGCCGATAAGATAGCATATACCTTTAGCGATGTTGAGGACATTATTAGGTATGGGCTAAAGGGGATTGATGAATTTCCACCTGTGCTTGTGAATATGGGCGCCAATCAGAGAGAGCGGGTAACACGGTGTTTGGGGGCGTTGGTAGCTGAAAGCGCAGAAGCAGGCGAGATTTCATTTTTCAAGTCGAAGGTAGCAGGCCAGTTTGAAGAACTGCGTCAGTGGTTGTATCGCAACGTGTATTTCCGACTTGATCACAGCCACAATCGGCAAGTATTAAAGAAAATTTATGAGTTTTTAGGTGAATTTCCGTATTTTGAAGGGTGCGATCCGGCGATCTTGTTGGCCTTACTGACTGACAAGGAGGCCAACCGATTGTCAGAGATGTTCTTAAAACAACCGGTAATTACAGTGGGGGACCTGCATAGCTTTGGTATTATGGAGATCGCGCCTTACGTGCGGGACCGGCAGATCGATTTTGAGCAGCCCAGGTTGGAGTGGGGCGTAGAAAAAGATTAGCCGAGATTAAGAGTTTTTTGCATGTACTCTTTGATTTTTAATTGGCTTTCAATGTTATTGGTTAGTTCGATGGCGATGTAGGGAGCAAAGTAGCGGTCCGGGTAGTTTTTTAGGTAGTCGACCTGTGATAGGTTCGTTAGAGTGTGGTTGGCATATTTCATGGCGTCGTCGTAATCACGGTAGGGTTTTGAAGTAATAGCGCTAACATGGTTGGCTTTAACGGGGTAGTCTTCAAGTAATTGGCAGACGGCCTCGTATCTCGGAGAACCTGAGAGCCGATAGTTTTCGAGATGAGAAATATCGAGACAAATACCGCCGAATTGCTTAATGTCCTCTTTGGTAAGGTGGCCGGCATTTTCGACCAAGATGTGGGAGGCGATTTTTGTATAGTCGTGGATTAGGGGATAGTCGGACAAGGGGTGGATATTGAAGAGCTCAGTACCGAAATGTGCAGAGAGTAGTTCGTATTCATCGAGAGTCATGTCGGTTCGAGCATGGATAAAGGGTATGGTAATGTTTGGCAGTGTGCTCAGGGTTTGGTAGCATTCCTCGCGTTGTTCTGAATTGAGTCCGGTTAGAAACAGGGCGAACCGATTTATTCCGAATTTTGATACTTCGTTAATTGCGCCGCGCCAATCAACGTCATCTGCCGTGGTGACGCTCACGAGAATCTCTTTGTTCATGCTATTCCTTTGTTATGGCAGAGCAATTATAACCGACCCAGCGGTATTACTCAATTGTTGCTGGCGAACAGGCTTCAAATCGAGCGCGGCAGGTGATAGAATGCATGGGTACAAGAAGGAGACAAGATGGACGAACTACTGAATAGCTTAAATGAGCGCCAGAGAGAGGCGGTCACTACAACAGAGGGACCGGTTTTAGTGTTGGCGGGGGCGGGAAGTGGAAAAACGAAAGCACTGACACATCGGATTGCTTACTTAATGAAAGATAAGGAGGTGTCGCCCTACCAGATACTAGCGGTGACTTTTACGAACAAGGCGGCCGGCGAGATGGGTGACCGGGTGGAGCGTCTATTGGCGGATGATAGTCAGGGAGGGGCGGCAAGATTACCATGGCTTGGGACATTTCATTCAATATGTGTTCGGATTTTGCGTCGTGAGGCTCATCATCTGGGCTATGAGCGCGGATTTACGATTTACGATTCGGGTGACCAGCTAGTGGTGATTAAGCGGATAATGAAGGATTTAAACATTGATCCGAAGCACTATGCACCGCAAGCAATACATTCGTTTATCTCTGGAGCAAAAAATGAACTAATTGATGCCAAAGAGTATAAACGATATACAAATTCTCCGTTTGAGGCTATCACGGCTAAGGTATTTGATCGCTATGAAAAATACCTGAGAGAGATGAACGCAATGGATTTTGATGATTTGATTGCCAACTGTGTAAGGTTGTTCCAGGAGAATGAAAAAGTGCTGGAATTCTATCAGCGGCAGTTTCGTTACATTTTGATTGATGAGTACCAGGATACCAATCAAGCCCAATATTTGTGGGTAAAACTGTTGGCGCAGAGGCATCAAAATATCATGGTGGTCGGGGATGATTATCAATCAATTTATGGTTGGCGGGGTGCTAATTTCCGAAACATTCTCAATTTTGAGAAGGATTACCCTAATACCAAAGTGATCAAACTGGAACAGAACTACCGTTCGACCCAGACAATACTTTCGGCGGCCAACGAGGTGATCAAATTTAACCGAACTAAAACTGACAAAACATTATGGACGGAAAACAAAGAAGGGGTGCCGATCTCGGTTTACGAGGCTTTAAATGAGAAGGATGAGGCCGAATTTATTGCAATGGAGATAAAATCGTTAATAAACCGCAGCAAAGCAATTGACCCATATGATCTGGGCGATTTTGCTGTGTTGTATCGGACTAATGCACAATCCAGGGCAGTTGAAGAGGCCTTTATGCGGTTTGATGTTCCCTATAGGGTAGTGGGTGGTGTAAAGTTCTACGAACGAAAAGAGATTAAGGATATGGTGGCCTATTTGAGACTGGTTTCAAATCCGGGTGATTTTGAAGCGTTGAGTCGGGCGAGCGGTGCACCATCCAGAGGAATTGGCGAGAAAACGTTGTCAGCAATTGCCGGTGTAAGCTATTTGTGTCCCGACGAGGAGTTGGAGGCTTTGCCAAAAAAGGTGCAGGACTTCTTTGAGTTGTTGCGCGAGTTACGTCAGGCAGCAGTGGAGCTACCGCTAGAGCAGCTGATTGAGCGAGTGGCGATACGGAGCGGTTATAAACATAGCTTGTTAGATGGCTCTCCGGAGGGAGAGGCTAGGTGGGAGAATATTTTAGAGTTAATTACTGTAGCTTCGTCTAATAATCATGTGGAGGAGAACGGATTAAGTAATGGACAGTTACCGATATTGGAACAATTTTTAGAGAGGATAGCATTAATTCAGGACACAGATACATACGAGAAGGGTGAGCGAGCGGTGACCCTGATGACCTTGCACTCAGCGAAAGGGTTGGAGTTTAGGACCGTGTTTATTATAGGCGTAGAAGAAAGTATTTTCCCTCACGCTCGGGCATTGATGGATGAATCAGAGATGGAGGAGGAGAGAAGGCTTTGTTATGTCGGCATTACGCGAGCACGAGAAAGGCTATACTTGCTATATGCATCTGAACGGATGATCTTCGGTCGATTCCAGGCAAATCCATCGTCGCGCTTTATCGAACACATTCCGGAGTGTCTAATCAGCAAGATACAATAAGCGTGTTTCTTTGAACGATAGGGGGTAGCAAGCTGATGCGGTCACGGTTGAGGAGCATGGCGGATCTCATTACAGGCTGGCTCGACTATGCGTCAGAAATCGGACTTTGCGCCATTATATATATTCCTTCATATACATGGGGGATCATGGGGTGCCTGGTCCGGTTCGGTCGTAGATTCGCTAGGCGGATTTACCAACGTCTGGTAAATTAGCGCTAATCTTAACAGCCTTCATTTACGGAGGCTGATTTTGTTTATGGCTAACGTGGTTTGCATTTTATAGCCAAACAGATATAATGGTGAGTAGGACTATGAGGCCTAACTTTAAATCGGCGTTAGCCGGAGTTTTTCTTCCGGTTGCCTTTTTTACAATCTATTCACCGGATTCGATTGCCCAAACATCAAGGGTCGCAATAACATCCGTTTCTCGACCTTATCTTTTGGAAGTTATTTCACCGGAAGGAATCGCAATTTCGGAAGTGAGCGGGACCAGTAGCGCAGTGGATCCCGTTTTTATTATCCAAGACTTGGGTGTGGATGTTTATGATAAAGACAAAATCAAAGCTTTTCCCGATCCAGTGGTTGGAATTGGCGGTAAAATTGTGCTCAGTCAGACACCCGGATATGAAATAATTGATGGTAAGAAGAAGATTAAAACACGTTCATGGGCGCGAACGGTTGGTGAGTTACTCGAAGAGGAAGGGATTATATTAGGTGCGGATGACAAGATAAATTTTGCACCAGACAGCATTTTGAGTAACGGCATGCTGATTCTTATTATCCGAGTTGAGCGGACAACAGTAACTGAGCATGAGGCGATCGATTACAAGACCACTAAGAAGAACGATCCTACCCTTGACCAGGGAAAAACTAAGGTTGAGCAAAAAGGCATTAAAGGTCAGCGCCGACTGATATATGAGGTTGTGCGTGAAGGAGGAGTTGAGGTAAGCAGGGTACTGCAGAATATCGAAGTGGTTAGGGAGCCGGTGGAGGAAAAGATATTGGTGGGAACAAAACCGGTGATCACGACGGCTTGTCGGTATAACAGTTTAGTGCTGGTAGCAGCGACGAAAAACGGAGTGGATGCCAACGCATTATGTTATCGCATGATGAAGGAGAGTAATGGTAATCCAAATGCGGTTGGCGCAGGCGTTTATAAAGGACTATTTCAGTATGAAGAGGGTTTTTGGAATAAAGCTTCTAACAAGGCCGGTTATGCCGGGGCGAGTATATGGGATCCAAAGGCCCAGATTGAAGTAACGGCCTGGGCG
>JAKJEK010000002.1 GCA_022705465.1 Patescibacteria group bacterium
CCACACCTCCGACAAATCATATTCCTCATCGGAACGCCCCTTTCACGCGGTCTGCAGAGATAATAGCACAACAATAGCTCTGGCACAATCTAACAAGTTAACCTGACTAACTAAGCACTGCCTTGATACGCCTCACTCCAGCACTCGATGCTTCCTCTTTAGTAATCTTAAAACGCCCTAGCTCACCTGTATGCCTCACGTGTGGACCACCACATATTTCTTTTGAAAAATATTCTTCTTTAGATTTTCCGATAGTATACACTTTAACCTTTTCGCCGTACTTGCTTTCAAACACACCCATAGCGTTACATTTTTTTGCATCTTCCAACGTCATCTCCTCTAGATCAACTGGCAAGTCTTGCCGAATTTGATCATTCACTAGACTTTCCACCTCTCGGATCTGCTCAGGTGTAAGTTTTTCGGGGTGAGAAAAATCAAAACGCAATCGTTCAGCTGTTATATTCGACCCCCGCTGCAAGACATGTTCACCCAGTACCTTCCGCAATGCCGCTAATAGCAAATGGGTTGCCGTGTGGTATTTAGTTGCAATATCGCCAGCATCAGCCAACCCGCCCTTAAACATCCCGGCCGAAGCTGTTCGTGAGAGTTCTTGGTGAGCCCTAACTTTATCTTCAAACACCCCAACCGCATCCTCCTTAACCATAATATTCAAGCGTCTTGCTTCCTCCAGAGCAATCTCCAGTGGCAACCCTTTTGACTGATATAGATCAAATAGGTTTTCTCCACTCAACTCGTATCGTTTTGGAATATCCTCACCAACGTAGCTGCCAGACATCCTGGCGTATGTCTCTAAATCTTTTAGTGCTGCGTTAAGTGTCCGTCGGAACTTCACTTCCTCCTTTTCCAACTCATCAAGTACTCCGTCCTGAACTTCGTTTTGACCGGCAAAATACACGTCACGATATATTTCTAGAACAATCCTGGCTACCGCAACAGTAAAGTTATCTACAATCCCAATCTGATGAGCTTTCACGATTGCCCGGCGTATCAACCGGCGAACAACATAGCCTCGATCCTTATTGGAGGGAGTAGCCCCATCAGCAATCGCAAAAACAGCCGCTTTTATATGGTCAGCAATAATCCTAAATCCTCTTGTGTTATCTTCATAACTTTTGCCAGACAACCGCTCTAATTCCTGAATAATTGGCCAAAATAGATCGGTTCGATAGTTATCATCAAGACCGTTCATGATCGCCAGCGCCCTCTCCAAGCCCATGCCCGTATCCACATTTTTCTGAACGAGTGGCTCAAACTTGCCGTCACTTGTCTTGTAGTACTGCATAAACACGTCATTCCAAATCTCCACCCAACGCTCGTCTTCCGGATCAAACTTCACAGGTGCCTGGCCACCACCTGTCCATACAAACATCTCCGTATCTGGCCCGCATGGCCCGGTCTCTCCGGCAGGCCCCCACCAATTATTTTTCTTTGGTAACCTAGCGATTCTCTCTTCTGGAATACCCAACTCGGACCAAATATTATAAGCCTCTTGATCAAACGGTGCATCCACGTCTCCGGCAAATACCGACATCGCTAATTGCTTGACGTTAATACCCAACCACTCTTTTGATGTTAGATATTCGTAACTCCACAAAATTGCTTCGCGCTTAAAGTAATCGCCAAGAGACCAGTTACCCAACATCTCAAAAAAAGTATGATGGGTTTTGTCGCCTACTTCGTCAATATCGCCAGTCCGAATGCACTTTTGAGCGTTAGTCAACCGTCTCCCCATTGGATGCTTTTCACCCATCAAGAACGGCACCAGTGGCTGCATTCCGGCTGTTGTAAATAATACTGTAGGATCATTCTCTGGCACTAACGGCGCCGAAGGAATTACTGCATGATCTCTTTCTCGAAAAAACGATAAAAATTTTTTCCTGAGTTCTGTAGAATTCATATGTGTGCTACTTTTCATCACCTTTAAATATACTAAATACGTTTGCTATGATTTGTGACCAAATTCGACCTCTTACATCAAAATCATTATCAATTTTTTCCATCTTAACCCCCTCCGACCACTTCCCTGCAACTAAAGTGCCGGTACCTCTTACCCCCAATCGGTCGCCGTACATATCGCTATACACTGCTTGATGACCCTGGATTTTCTTAACATAAGCGTTGGTTTCACGAAATGGAATATTGTCCATCAATCCGGCTTTCGCCCACTTATCAACGTTACCCGATCCAGCATTATAAGCCGCTAGTGCGAACTCAACGTCTCCATTGTATTTATCCAATAGCGTCCGTAAGTACCAGGAACCGAATCTTATTGATGTCTCAGGATTAAACAAGTCATACTCTCTAGCGCCGAGTTCTTTCGCAATCATCCTGGCGGTTGCTGGCATTATTTGCATCAAACCTCTTGCTCCCTTTGGCGACACCGCCTGCGTATTAAACCGGCTTTCCTGAAAAATAACAGCTGCTACTAGCGTACTATCGAGGTTGTACTCCTGAGCATATTTAATGATGTGCTCATCGTATCGCAATGGATAAACGGAATCACCGAAAATTACCGGCAAATACCTGTACATCGTGCCAAGCGCTAACAAAATCACCACTAGTGAAAATATCGCGCGTATTTTGAGTCTTCTTCTCAGCATTAGAACCTCCTCCTATAGAGCGATAGTACCACATCGAAACAATGTTGCGAAGAGTATAAAAAACGGGCTAATTGCCCGCAGCCTCTATTACCATCTCATCAACGTCACTTTAGCTAATCGCAAAATCTGGTACCCGGGGTGGGAGTCGAACCCACACGCCTTACGGCAAAGGATTTTAAGTCCTTCGTGTCTACCATTCCACCACCCGGGCTCAATAACACAACGCGCTACCCACATATGGAGCTCGTTTTTAACAAAACATTGGCCACTTACTACACCGCTCGCCAAATGCCAGCATCCTGCCGCAACCGTCCTGACAAAGAAAATCCTGACGCCCTTCTGTGGCCACCACCACCGAAATAATTCGCCAACCTTGAGAGATCGACATTGTCAGACTCTGTTCGCAAGCTGCCTTTGATTCTACCATCTTTAGTCTCGTATAACAAGAGTGCAATTCGCGAATTAGGTATTGCATTGATTAAATTTACCAATCCCGACACTTCATCTTCACTGGCCCCAACACTCTCGATATCGTCTTTTGTAAGTACCGAATAGGCCATGCCCAGATCATGATTAAACGATAGCCTACTTAATGCAATTCCCCACAACTTCAACATCGTCACCGACCGCGAGTTTGATACATTGGCTGAAATTTGTTTTAATTTTGCCCCCCGCCGCAACAAGGCCGACGAAACCTCCAGCACCGATGATGATGTGTTAGTGTGCTGAAAACCAGCAGTATCCGTGTAAATACCAGTTAATAGAGACGTAGCAAGAGTAGGAGTAATTTCTACGCCTAACTGAGTTATGATGGAGTATATTAACTCGCAGGTTGATGAAACATTGGTGTCAACATAGTTAACAGTCGAAATCCGCCATAAATCGTTTTTTGGATGGTGGTCAATATTTATTAGAGGAATGCGCTTTTTATGAAACACTGCTAATCGATCGGCGAAACCAGTCCGGTGAAAATCCCCGTTGTCAACCAATATTACAGCCTCAAAATCACCCAACAGAAAATCCTGCTTAATTTTATCCGAACCCTTCAGAAAACGAAAAACAGGCGGCACCCCACTTGAGGAAACGAGAACCGCCTGCTTACCTAGAGAATCTAATACTTCGCCCAATGCTAAAAGTGAACCGATGCTATCGCCATCAGCGCGCTCGTGGCAAACAATCAAAAAACTATTGCGCTCTTCAATGATGGTCTTGAATTTTTGAAAGGCATTCATAGGCCGCACGAAAATAACGGATGGATACCATCCGGTCGCTTTTATCTCAGCTCATTACACTTCATAAATGAACGGCAATGGCCTGCCCCAAACCGCGAAACATCAATTTATTAAGTTACGATCACTTACCGCTTGGTTTCAGAATTACTGCTCGACGCTGATCCTCGGGCAAATCCTGTGCCCGAACCTTATACACATCCACCTCGCCGTCAGTTATTCCTTCAATTTTTTTAAACTCCTCAAGATCAGAGTATAGCATCGGAATAACGACTTTGGGATCGATTTTTGCCACTAACCCACTTGCCTTTTTGGTCGGCAACGTTCCGCTTTCACCTAAAGGCAGGATTAAGATATCAATATTGCCTATTTCTTTAACTTCGTCAACAGAAAGTTCACGGATAATCCTACCCAAATAGCAAATATTAATGTCCTCGACACACAAAACGTAAATAGTGTTATCCTCATCAGGAATGCCAAGTATCCCAATGCCGGCCTTCTCATACTCACCAGCCCCAGGTATCTCGAATCCGTCAATTGTAAGTTTGTAACCGAGCTCAATCTTTACCGGACCAGCTTTGATTTCAAATTTATCTGCACCCAGATACTTAATATTCATGGCATCCTTCCACTTATCGTACGCATTTTGCTACAAACGAATTATTTTTCGGTCTTCGTTGCAGCTTCGCCCTTTTCAGTCTGCTCTTTGTCGGCCGGCGCTGCTTCTGCTGTATCGCTCTTTTCGCCTTCCGCACTGACTGCTTTCAAGCTAAGACCCAAACGATGATTGTCGGGTTCAATGGAAATAATCTTGAAATCATATTTCTTACCAAGCTCAACCACGTGGCTTGGGTCAACTACATGTTTCTGAGATAACTCCGACACATGAACGAGCCCATCGATCTCCTCATCAAGTGAAACAAATGCACCGAATGGGGTAATCTTAGTTACCTCGCCATGCACAACATCGCCCACTTTATATTTCGATGCAGCCTTAACCCAGGGATCAGGCAGTAATCGTTTCAGTGAAAGAGAAATTCTTCCCTCTTCAATAGATATAATCATCGCCTCAACTTCAGTTCCCACCTTAAACATACTAGATAAATCTGATACCCGGCTCCATGAAACTTCAGAAATATGAATGAGGCCCTCAATCTGCTGGTCAATATTTACAAATAGACCAAAATCAACAATACCGGTGATTCTACCTCTAACCTTATCGCCCACCTGATACTTCTCAATACGCTCTTTGATTTCAGTCGCCTTAACTGCGCGCTCCGAGAAGATCAGTTTGTTGCTTTCTTTGTCACAGTTGATCACCTTAACCAACAATTCTTGGCCAATGAATCTTCTGAGGCGATTTAGAATTTCGTCCTTATCACCACCACTCACCCGTGGGTAATTAGATGGAGCCAACTGGGACACCGGCAAGAAACCTTGAATGCCACCAATATCGGTAGTCAGGCCACCCTTATTGGCATCAACGATTCTAACACTTAGTGGCTCACCAGACTTGAACTTCTCCTCCATCTCCAACCAGTATTTTTCTCGATCAGCCTGCTTCATCGATAGCACAACATTACCGTTGTCATCTTCCAGCGAAATAACTGTGCAGTATATTTTATCACCCGGCTTAATTGTCGATTTAACCCCTGTTACCTCTCTCTCCGGAATAAAACCAAGTGATTGGCCCGAGACATCAACCCACACGCGATTACCGCCAACTGCAAGGACAGTGGCTTCAACAGTATCACCCTCAACAAACGGTAGCAGATTATCACCAAGCTCCTCCAACAAGCTGGCCATTGTTTCCACTGGCGCACCTGTTGTCTGCGCAACTGCTTCTTTCGAATCACTCATTTAACTAATTCTCCTTTCCTCTTTGGCAGGTACTTTTCGTATCTCTCCTGCGTTTTCACTTCTTTGGTGTAACGGGGTACAACCCTGAACACCCAAAGGCTATTTACTATAATCCAAACCGCGAATAAGACCAACACTATCACCAGATAAGCCCTCGATCCCAGCCATGCCAACCGCTCGTAACGGCCAAACAGGTATGTAAAACCCATAATCCCCGGTACTAAAAAGGCTGGAAAATACTTATCCTTAATCTCCGTCATTCTGACAGGCAAAAACCTCGTTACCACTGCCAATATCAGCATAATGGAGAACACTACAATCAACGGTACGTAGAGTTTAGTGTTCTGTGGCGGAATTGGGTCAAGTAAATAGCTTTTGGAAAAAACCTCTGACAAGGTCATACCGTTCATCCCTTAATTATTAATTAACATTAACCACTTATTGCCAGTGCTGACTAATCAGTCGAAACTCTAAATGAATTTGGTGGGCGAGAGAGGACTTGAACCTCCACGACCTTACGGCCACTACCACCTCAAGGTAGCGTGTATACCAATTTCACCACTCGCCCTTATTCACTACTGTAATCTGCCGACTAACCGTAGCTTTGTTAAAGGATGGCCTGCCGACTGAAGCCTTCTTGTCCGCCGTAGCCCGATAAACCGGGGCAAAAGATGGTGCGCGCTGAGGGATTCGAACCCCCGACCTACTCGGTGTAAACGAGTCGCTCTAACCAGCTGAGCTAAGCGCGCTTTAAAAAAATCTCGGCCAACCGAGATAATAAAATACTATTATTCAAGCTGGCTTAATGATAAATTCTAAAAACTACGAAGCAATGATAGCAAAAACATTCACTAATGTCAAAACATTTCTGTTATATTATCCGAGTCAGTTCTTGCTACTAACAACTTTTCCAATCTCATCCCACGATTGAACTCTCGAAATGCCCTCCGGCGCCCCGAAACGATTCCAGGGTTGATCAAAAAGCACCACATCGATCCCAGCCTGCGAACAGTCAATCGCATGCTCCAGTGAATCGTCAATCATTAAGTCAACTCCAAGCTTGATGCAAAACTCAGATTTCCGCGCCCTAAATATTCCTTGCGAATAATTATTCACAAAATGAACATTTAGCGGCAAATCAGCAAAATAATTTTTCACCCAATCCTGGGTTAACTTCGCCAACGCGCCAGCTGACCTGGCGGTAATTATTATTATCTGATGCTGATCCCTTAATCTCTCAATTGCCTCAACCGCCCCGCTATAAGGTTTTATGGTCTTCGCATAAGAACTCATGCAAAACTCCTGAAACCCCAAAAAAGCTTGCTCAATAGCACATCCCATCAGATCGGCATAATCCAAACGCTCCAGTCCTGCTTTGGTATAGACAGTATTACGCCGCTCGTTACAAAAAAGTAAAAACGATGGCATTGTATCTGCTAGTGTATCATCTAAGTCAATTCCAATTAGCATACTCTCCCCTATTTAGCGCACTACCATCAATCCTCTTGGGTGCATTATCTGCCACGTCTGATCACCACCGGAAAAACGCCTGTTTGGCTGCTCAAACCAACGTTATATAACCTTTCTATCATACGGCCGCCCGTAAACCAAATAAAAAAACCGATCTCTCGGTAATTTGACTTAAGTAAACTGATATAGCCTGGTGCAAGTTTGACATAAATTTACTGGTGCCCGAGAGAGGAGTTGAACCTCCACGAGCTTGCGCTCACTACGACCTGAACGTAGCGTGTCTACCATTCCACCACTCGGGCAGCACCATAAACAGATGATCTATCATCTAATCGCTTTAATGCGATTCCACCAATCTATTCTATCAAACTTCGCCTCAAATTACCAGGCTATTTTCTTGTACGCCGCTCCTTGATATACCACTCGTTCACCTGCGAATATCGTGACGCTGCCTCGTAACCAGTAATTGGCTTTATGTTCTTAATTTTGCTATCCGTAACATAAACATAGCTCAACGGATCGTAATAAATAACTACGAATTCATTAGCCAGTTTTTCATAGAACTCATTGTATTTTGCATCTCTTGTTGCTCGATCGGTAATTCCACGAGCGTCCTCCAGAAAAATATCACTATCTCGGTCGGCATAACCGGCAAAGTTCAGCCTCTCTACTTGGGAGGAATGCCAAAACAGGTAAGGATCGCGGTCACGGCTGAAATCAAAGCCATATAAAAGCAATTCGTAAGTTTTCGAATCAATTACCTCCCGAAGTTGCACCATGCCAAGACTTTGAACCTGCAATTCAATATTCTGACGCCCAAGCTTTGTTTTTAACTCATCAACCAACGATTGCTGTGTAGGCGAGTTAAGTGCAGTCAGTGTTAGTTCAACTTTATTCTCCAACGTCTCCCCCGTGACTATCTTGCGGCGCAATTCTTTATCCTGTAGCTTCTCGTTACGCAAATTGAATAACAATCCCAAACGCTTGGCTGACAAATACGACATATTCGACACATTACCTTGTGCCGGCATTGCCCCGAACAACGCATTAACCTCCCCCTTCTGAAACACCTGCAATGCTGCAGATTGATCAGAATAAAAGCTGAGATCAAAAAATTCCAGATAAGGCCGCCCGCCATAGTACTGATCGTTTCGCTTAAGCTGCAGCTGGCTAATCTGACTGCCTGCCATGGTTGCATTCACCAGCTGATATGGTCCAGAACCAATAAATCTTCTCGCAAATTCATCGCTGGATATATGGTGAGGCATAATCCCAAAATCAGCGTAATAGATAAATGGCCCGTTTGATCGTGGCAACTCCAGCACTAGAGTGTGATCACTTTCTACAACAACACTCACCCCTTGCCAAACTTCAAACAAAGGGCTTTTTGAATTACCATTGCTTGACAGCTTGATCGACTCAATAGTATACGCCACATCGTCAGCAGTCAGTTTAGACCCATCGTGAAACACCACGTCGCTACGCAAGTTAAATACGTATCGCCTTCCATCGTCACTAACCGACCAACTCTCCGCCACATCAGGCAATATTGTTTCTCGCTCAATCCTCACCAGGCCCGAAAACATTAACTTTGAAACAGACTTATCTGCATCTGATTGCACCCAGATCGGATTTAAATACTTCAATTCTCCCACAACCCCCTCGCGATAACGTCCGCCATCAGCTGGCACCATCTTTGTTTGGGTTTGATATGTACCATAGCCCTTAACAACAGAGAGAGTAAGTGCTAGCAATAACAAAATAACGGTCAATCTTTTTTCCCTAACCGTCATTGCTGCAATACTTATTCTTAAACGCCCAATAAAGCTACTGGCAGGACCAGTATGTTTAGTTCCCTTTGAAGATAGAGATGAGTTACCCGATGATTGGGAAATAAGTGCCATATGCATTATCCGTGCTGTTATCCACTCCATAAAGTGGAACGGCATAGTCCGCACCACAAAATCATGTTAGGAGGTAAATACAGAAGCAATTGCAGATGCCAGGAATAACACGGCGATAATTATGGTTGCAATAAATAAGACCTTTTCAGCACCACGCCTCGAGCGGTAAAAGTTTCCTTCACCACCAAAAGCAGATCCGAGGCCGCTTCCCCTCTGCTGCAAAAGAATTGCCGCGATAAGCAGTATCGCGAAAACAATTTGTAGTATCTTAAACGTGGTATCCATTTGTATTAATCGAATGTTTAATTAACAAACTTGGGATCCCGCCCAAGCAACAGAGCTACTATATCACATCTTTTTTAAATTACAAATGGCAGGTAAAGCGAAACGCTAAATCGAGACATTATCCCGGAGTTATCGTCCTTTCGTACCGCCTACCTCCCGCTTGCACCACATCTGACCAAATCGATCTCCGTCTAATTATCATAACCCTTACTGGACAAACCGCTGTTTTCATGATACCGTAATACGATAGCTTGATGTATTAGGGCTATACAGGCAAACCATGCGATGACTGGAAAGGAGACAGAAGTGAATCGCAAGATGCAGGTAAAAGCGTTGATTGCGCTGGCCACTCTGCTAGGTGGTTGCGGTGCGGCCGAGCTCGGTCCTCGCACCCCCGCGAACATCATCAATGACTATCCGCCAAAGATTAGAGCTGTCCAAGCCTATTTTGATGCTAGCCTCGTAGTGGTCGACTACCAACCTTACGATGGCATCGTCTCGGTCGAGGGCTGGTTCACCCTGCCCAGCGATCCGACCGGGTTCAGTTCCCGACGGATCCACTTCAACGAAGATGTGATTCGCGGCACCAGCACCACCCGCGGACGAGCCAACTTTGTCATCAGCAGCTATGACTGGCCTGATAACTGGCAAAGTGACGGCACTGCTATGCTGGCTGGCATCTCCTACTACTTCATGATCACGGTCGAGGAGCCCAACGGTCGTCTCCGCCGAGTCACCGAAGTCTGGAGAATCCAAAACGGTGTAGTTGACCGGATTTCGTAAACAACACCAAGAGCGATGCTTCCTGCATCGCTCTTTATTAGTGTCTGTTTGCAAATTGACAGCCGTCACCCCCGGTGGTACAACGAAATGTGCGGCCGGAAGCCGTACGGGAGGGAAGCCATGACGGTACTTCGTGCCATCGCCAGAACCGCTAGCGCAACAGCTCTTCTGGTCACCCTGTTTTGGGCACTCGTGCTTTTTATCATAGGCACGATGCCGACAACCAACATTTGGGGCTACCACTGGCCTCGCTGGTGGGATGTGCTGATCGGACCAGTCTGGTCAGTCATCGTCACACCACTGCTACTGGAAACCACTGAACGTCACCTGATAAAGACAAGGCTTAAGACGGGACTGATAATCGGCATCGCAATTGCGATAATTTCCGTCTTCAGCGCCTGGATCTCCGGCTACAGCATCAGCCTGGTCATCGAGGCAGTCTTGGCCATAGCTGCCGCAACTATCATCTCCCAACTCAGCAAGACCAACAAACCTTCCTGGGACCAGTACGCAGATTTCGCAATCGGATTAATGCTTAGCTACGGCATCGTGGCAAGTCTCGCGTTTGGACTACCATTCGCCTTAGTGGCCGCTCCGGTTGCGTACATTATTGCGTGGGGCTACTACTGGTGGCCAACGATCAACACCTGGTTGACCGGAAAATGACCGCATAAACAATGTCCGCCGTTCATTCGGCGGACATTTACAAAAAAACACATCTTCTGTCCAAAGATATACTCTTTACCCAAAAGATGTGTTCTGGAGCGGGCGAGCGGGTTCGAACCGCCGACCTCTTCCTTGGCAAGGAAGCGTTCTACCAACTGAACTACGCCCGCATTTTTCAACTTTGAATTATACCCGAACTTTTCCTAAATCTCAATGGCTCCGGCGGGTAATGCGTAAACATCGCAGAATTTGCATCTAAATAAGCGGTTTTATCTGCCCGCATATGGCTACTCTTGGAGGCCTGACCCGGAATCGAACCGGGGTAGACGGTTTTGCAGACCGCTGCCTAACCTCTCGGCCATCAGGCCTTACAATTCAGATGCCATATTCGGATTTGCGCCGTGATTATCGTCAATCCATTTGTCAGACGCTTAAACCAAATAATTGTCATGGTGCCGCGGGTCAGAATCGGACTGACGACACGAGGCTCTTCAGGCCCCTGCTCTACCACTGAGCTACCGCGGCACACATAGCTGTGACCTCAAAAAACAGTTCTTCTCTCGAAGCACACTACCGATTGTAACAAAAAACAGCTCGGGTGTAAACACTAAAACCTGCTCTAGAGAGTCTGAATATTCGCAACTCGATAAATCCAATCCCCAAAACCATTGAGTACATTCGTATTTTCTTTAACGAAATACATTCCGATTAGCAAGATCACCAATGTACCCATCGTCAGCAATACTTTATTCACATCGCGGCGCAAAACAATCTCAGAAGAGTCCGGCTTAACTTTTTTACTTAGACTCTCCTGCTCTACCCCTTCTGATTCCAAGCCATCAACAACTACCGCATCATCTACCTGCAATGCTGCTACTTCGGCAAGTTGCGGTTGCACTGCCAGTGTTTGGTTACGGTTTTTTTTGAATTTCTTATGCTTAGCTTTTGCCATCATTCTCCTCTCGCATCAATTTACAAAAAACACTGAGAAATCTCGCGTTCAACGAAACATTAAACTAAATCTTTCCAGATTTCAATGCCATCAACGTCAAACCTGTTAATAGGTTCTCTCTCGCGGCCGGTACTGCAGAGCTTCACCAACATGAGAGGCGGATATCAGCTCACTACCCTCAAGATCAGCTATCGTACGCGCCACTTTCAATATCCGGTGATAAACCCGACCGGACAACTTCATCCGATCAACCGCTTCGCCTACCAATCTTTCCGCTGCCGCATCCAAAGTACAAGCTTGCTTAATATCTTTACTGCGCATCTCGGCGTTTGTTTTAATTGGCGAACTTATAAAGCGCTTCGATTGGCGCCATCTCGCCTCCTTTACTCGTTTTTTTACCGATACTGACTCTTCTGCCACACGTTCACTCCTAAGTTCTTCATAGCCGATTCTTGGCACCTCCACATGCAAATCGATTCTGTCTAATATCGGCCCCGAAATCTTATTTTCGTATCGCACAATCTGTGACGGCGTGCATACACATGCCTTGTCTGGGTCTGTACGAAAACCGCACGGACAAGGATTTTGGGCTGCCACCATCAAGAATCTAGCCGGAAAACACAAACTTCCCTGGGCACGCGACACTGTTACAACTCCGTCTTCCAACGGTTGTCTTAGTGCTTCAAGCACAGATCGGGAAAACTCCGGAAATTCATCCAAAAAGAGTACGCCTCGATGTGCCAAACTAATTTCGCCTGGCCTTGGCCATTGGCCACCACCCACCAGTGCCACATTTGATGTTGTGTGGTGAGGTGAGCGAAACGGTCGTTTTTTCACTAACGAACGACGTTTGTTTTGCAACATCCCCGCTACCGAATGAATCTTTGTTACCTCTAACACCTCTTCCTCGTCCATATCCGGCAATATCGTTGGCAAGCTCCTCGCCAACAACGTTTTGCCTGAGCCAGGAGGTCCTGATAACAAAAGGTTATGACCGCCTGCAGCCGCAATCTCCAGTGCTCGCTTTGCCTGCTCTTGCCCGGCAATATATGCAAAATCGCACCCATCGTCCTCATCCTCGACCAGATCCTTATCCCGTTTCCCTTGACTGTACGGCGCTATCTGCATTTCGCCGCGCAAGTATTTAATTAACTCCCCCAGAGAACTGATTGGGATCACCTCAATCCCACCTACCATTCCTGCCTCCGTAGCATTCACTGCCGGCACAAACAACTTTCTGTATTTTTCCCGTGCTGCAAAGAGTGCAATTGGCAAAATCCCGTTGACATGACGAAGGTCACCATTCAGCGACAACTCACCAACAAACAATGACTGCCCCACAATATCTACTGCCCCAATCTGCTCACTTGCAGCTAATATCCCCACCGCCATCGGTAGATCATACCCGGCACCTTCCTTTTTGATATCTGCTGGCGCCAAGTTGATCGTCAGACGATGTTGTGGAAAAGTCGCCCCGGAATTCTTCATAGCCGCCCTTACTCTCTCCTTACTTTCATCTACTGCCTTATCTGGCAAACCCACAATCGTAAAAGACGGTAAACCTAATCCAATATCCACCTCTGCTTCAACTAAATATGAGTCGAGTCCTATCGTCGCCGCCGAATAAATCTTTGATACTTTTGTTGCCATACTTTCCCCTCAATAATTTCACCTACTATCCTAGCAATTTTACCAACAACAAAAAAGTGGGCGCCATCCATTCATTGCGCCCACACCGGTCATGCTATGATACTCTCACAGCCTTCGAAAGTCCTCGATCTCTCCGGTAACCGGATGAATATCGGCGTAGCAGGTTACTACTTCGATTTTCTTGCCGGTATATCTATCCACCAACTCTTGCCTGATCCGGGGAGCGATCTCGCGGAAAAACTCATACTCCGCCTTCTTGTCACGAATTCCCATCACTTCCGCTACCCAGCCGCAGTAGCTGTGTAACACATCTATACACACTGTCGCCCCGTGCGTATTGATCGCGATATCGAAATCCGCCAGGATCACCGGACGGGCTGCCGCATCAGTCCTCCGAGCCGGGCCGCCAGCGTGGGACAACAGATCGTGCTGTCCAACAACGCCGAGCTCACGCTCGATTACGTGGAGCAGCTGCCCTTGCCGCTTTCGCGGCTCAATGCAGCGGTGCAGTACCCACTCGCTCTTAACGCTCATACCGTTCCCCTTCCTAGCTATAGCCCAGAAAACAATTTTTCATTATACTATCATGTGCAACAAAGTTCAATCCCTCTACAGCTTGACACGTAAGCAGTAGCTATATAGACTGAGTGCAACACTTGCAATAGTGAATGAAAACACGTTAAACAAGAAAGTGTGAAAAGGCAATGAAAAAAAGCTTGCTTTTTTCTTTTGGCTTTATTGGCGAAGTTGGCTTCGCCACCGCTATTCCTCTTGTTATTTTTGGCCTCTTTGGCCGCTATCTTGACAACAAGTATGGAACAAGCCCGTATTTCCTGCTTGGTGGCATCACCGTTGCCACGATTCAGATTTACTTCTATATTAAAGCCCTCATTAAAAAAGCAATCGAGGCCTTTAATAAACTTAACCAAAACCCATAGTTATAGAAATAAGTATTATGTCAGACATACACATTAGTTTAGCCGCTGAAAAAATTGGCCATCTTGGTCCCCTGCCCATCACAAACTCGATGGTCATGGGCTGGACAGCCTCGTTAATTCTCATCACCTTGGGTATTCTGGCAACAAGAAAGTCGAAACTTGTTCCTTCGGGCTTGCAGAATCTGATCGAGATAATTGTCGAATTCCTCTTCAATACCGCCAACGAAGTTATTGGCGACCGAAACAATACTAAAAAGTTCTTCCCATTGATCGCCACGATATTCCTCTTTGTTTTAACTGCCAACTGGCTAGGCATCATTCCCGGCGTCGGTACGATTGGTATTCATGAGATTGATCACGGCAAAGAAATCTTTGTGCCAATCCTTCGTCCAGGCAATGCCGACCTTAACACCACATTGGCGCTAGCGATTACGGCTGTATTTAGTGTACAAATCTTTGGCATTGTTGCCCTTGGCTTTTGGAAATACGCTGGTAAATTCATTAATTTCAAAGATGGTCCAATTCACTTTGGCGTTGGCCTACTAGAATTAATCTCCGAAATATCAAAAATGATTTCCTTTTCTTTCCGTCTATTTGGCAACATTTTCGCCGGAGAAGTTTTACTAACCGTTATTGCTGTAATTATGCCATTCATAGTACCTTTACCATTCTACGGACTTGAGCTCTTCGTTGGCTTGGTCCAAGCCCTTGTTTTTACCATGCTTACCCTGGTGTTTATTAAAATTGCCACCGCCGATCACGCCGAACATTAACCTACAAAGACCGGTTGCCAGAAGTCAGGACTCAACAGTCTTAATTTCTGGCATTCGATGTTTGTTTATTAGTAAGGAGATGTCATGGAACCAGAAGTTATTTCCACCATCATGGCTGGTAGCACAATCGCCATCGGCGCAATTGCTCCATCGATCGCTATTGCTATGATCGGTGCTAAGGGTGTCGAGGCCATTGGTCGCAATCCGGAAGCCGCCAGCAAAGTACAGAGCTCGATGATCTTAGCAATCGCCTTCGCTGAAGCTGTTGCTATTTACGCACTGGTCGTTGCTTTGATCGTCAAGTTTGTCTAACTCGCATTCTAAATCCCGCAGCAAATTCAAAGTCCAAGCCTTGAATTTGTTTCGGATCTAGAATTTGAGAATAGTTAACACTTCGGAGCAACTATGGAATTACTTGAATCTTTAGGCATCAACGGCAAACTGTTATTAGCCCAAATTATCAATTTTGTCATCTTGCTATTCTTGTTAAAAAAATTCCTTTATGGTCCGGTTATTAATCTATTAGAAGAAAGACGCAACAAGATTGAGCAAGGCTTAAAAAACGCCGAACAAGCAGAACAAAAATTGACTCAGGTTAATAAAGATGCTGACGAGATACGCAGCAAAGCCTACGCCGAAGCCAAACAAATCATCGATGAGGCCAAAGCACAAGCCACAGTCGAAGCAACTAGAATTATCGAAAAAGCCAATCATCAAGCAGAAAGAATTGTTAAAACCGCCCAGGAAGAAGCTCAACTATCCAAAGAAAAAGTGTTCAGTGAGGCCAGAGGACACATCTCTAACCTTATTATCCTTTCGCTTGAAAAGATTCTAGGACATCAACTTGATAGCAATCAAAAAGAAAAACTGACCGCCAAAGCTGTCGAGGAATTTTAACCAGGGAGTCAGAATGAAAGTTTCCCCGCAAAATTACGCCAAAGCGCTTATTGCTAGCTTAGACCAAACCGCTGAATGCAAACGCCTAGCCAAAGATTTTTGGCATTTACTACAAAAAAATGGCCAATATAAGGATTTATCCAAAATTCTCTCTGAATTGGATAAAGAAATTGCCAGTCAGCACAACATGGTATTAACCCACGTTTACTCAGACAAACTCTTATCTTCAGAACAACTGTCTGATATTGAGTCCAAAATCCAACATAAGTATGGCAAAAAAGCCTACATTAGAAATATTCAGAAACAAGAATTAATCAGCGGCATTATCATCAAAGTTGACGATGTCGAAATTGATTTAAGCGTAGCTGGTAAAGTCAACCGTTTGAAAAAGCAATTATCGCAAGAATAGGAGTCATCTCATGCCTACCCCCAACATTGTTGAAGAATTAAAGAAAGAGATATTAAACTTCGATACCCAAGCCAAAGAAGAAACCGGCGGTGAAGTTGCCGAAATTGGTGATGGCGTTGTTCGAATTTACGGCCTGAAAAATGCCAAGAGCGGTGAATTACTCGAAATCCAGACTAAGGAAGATGTTGTTATGGCTATGGCACTCAATCTGGAAGAAAGTTCCATCGGCGCCATCGTTCTAGGTGAATCATCAAAGGTCATGGCTGGCAATAAAGTAACCACCACGGGCAAGGTTGCCGAGATTCCAGCTGGTAATGATGTTGTCGGCCGCGTTATCAATCCGTTAGGCGCACCATTGGACGGCAAGCCGTCTTACAAAGCAGAAAAGGCTATGCCGATAGAAAAAGTTGCCCCCGGCGTTATCACTCGAAAAGGCGTCACGGTTCCGCTACAAACCGGTATTAAGGCAATAGATGCCCTAATCCCAATTGGTCGTGGCCAACGTGAACTTATCATTGGTGATCGCTCCACCGGTAAAACCGCTATCGCCATTGACACCATTATTAATCAGAAAGATCTACCCGCAGATAAACGTCCAATCTGTATTTATGTCGCCATTGGCCAAAAAGAATCAAAAGTCGCAAAAATTCGCGCCATATTGGAAGAAAAAGGCGCCATGGACTACACCACCATCGTTGTGGCTGGCGCATCCGACCCAGCTTCACTTGTTTATTTGGCTCCATATGCCGGCGTTGCAATTGCTGAATATTTCATGGAAAGCGGCAAGGACGTTCTGATCATCTACGATGATTTAACCAAGCACGCCTGGGCTTACCGCGAAGTTTCTCTCTTGCTCCGCCGCCCTCCTGGTCGTGAGGCGTATCCTGGCGATGTTTTCTATCTCCATTCCCGCCTCCTAGAACGCGCTGCTCGCCTCAATGACGATTTTGGTGGCGGCTCAATCACTGCTCTACCTATTATTGAGACTCAGGCCGGTGACGTTTCGGCTTATATTCCCACCAACGTTATCTCCATTACTGATGGCCAAATCTTTTTGGAATCTGACCTTTTCTACCAAGGTATTCGTCCGGCACTCAATATTGGCATCTCTGTTTCCCGTGTCGGTGGCGCCGCCCAGATTAAAGCCATGAAAAAAGTGGCTGGTCGACTTAAATTAGAAATGGCCCAGTATCGTGAACTTGCAGCTTTTGCTCAATTTGCCTCTGATCTCGATCCTGAAACCAAAAAGCAGATTGAGCGTGGTAAACGGATAACTGAAGTCCTAAAACAACCACAATATGTTCCGATGGCCGTCGAAGAACAAGTTGTTATGCTCTATGCTGTTACCAACGGCTATCTTGACCACTACGCTGTCGAAGAAATTGCTCAAGTTGAAAAGGACATTTTAAGCAAATCCCCCGCCGGCCTAAAAGACGTCCTTGCCGAGATTCGAAAAACCGGTGAGTTATCGGAGAGCGCCGAGAAGCAACTCAAACTCTTCCTCGAACGAAATACAAAAACCATTGATCAGGCAAATACTCAGTCAAAAAGTAATGAAAAAGATGACGCTGGTAAGAAAAAACAGTGGTAATATAACTTGATAAGGGCTCACTATGCCTTCAACGCAACAATTTAGAAAACGCATAAAAGCAGTTAAAAACACCAGTCAAATAACCCGTGCCATGGAAATGGTCGCCTCAGTTAAGATGCAAAAGGCAACCAAGACTATTTTAAATGCCAGGCGTTATATTCAAAATTCATGGAATACTCTGGAAATGCTTGCCAGAATTACTTCCCCCGACAAGCACCCACTCCTCCAACAACGCCCAAACGGTAAAACTGCTGTTATTGTTATCACTTCTGATCGGGGCTTATGTGGTAGCTACAATACTAATATTCTCAACAAAGCCCTGAATCTAATCCGAAGCGAGTCGAATGCCGCTGGAGCCGACAAACAACAACTGGATTTAATTGCTGTCGGTCAAAAAGGTGCAAACTTATTAAAAAGAATTTCCGGTACATCATTTGCTGCCGAATTTACCGACTTTGGACGGGAAATCCAGTTTGAAGAGTCAACCCCAATAGCCAAGATGGTAATAAATGACTATATCAACGGGCAATACAACCGCATTCTCGTGGTTTACTCCCACTTTGAGTCATCACTCAAACAAACACCGGTAATCAAACAATTACTTCCAATTACATCCGAGCACATTGATATTCCTCAACTTTGGGAGCAAGCCTCCGCTGATGCTGATAAGATTGAATACAAATTCGAGCCAAGTCCTGATGCCGTCTTAAACAGCATCTTAACCCGTTTTATTCATCTGCAGCTCTTTGGCGCACTACTTGAGGCTAACGCCTCCGAACATGCCGCCCGTATGGTTGCGATGAAAAACGCCACTGATAACGCCCGTGACCTCATTGATGAATTAACCCTGACTTATAATTCCATTCGCCAGGATTCGATTACCCGTGAAATTGCCGAGATTTCTGGCGCCGCTGATGCAATGAAATAACATTAATTACCACGTAGTCTTTTCAGGAGAATCATGAAACAAGGAACAATCACCCAAATTATCGGCGCAGTTGTTGATGTCAAATTTGAGGACGACCTGCCCAACATCCACGACGCCCTCGAAACTGAGTTAAATGGCCGCCGTTTAGTCTTGGAGGTTCAGCAGCACCTAAACGAAAACACAATCCGTGCCGTCGCCATGAGTTCAACGGATGGCCTGCAACGCGGTATTGAAGTCAAAAATACTCAACAACCAATCGCCGTACCAGTCGGTAAAGAATCCCTTGGCCGCATGTATAACGTGGTTGGTGAACCAATCGATGGAAAAGGTGAAGCAACAGCCAAAGAACTTTACCCCATCCACCGCCCGGCTCCATCCTTTGCCGAACAAGAAACTAAAACTGAAATCTTTGAGACCGGTATCAAGGTTATTGACTTAATCGCTCCAATTACTAAAGGTGGTAAAGTCGGTCTTTTCGGTGGTGCTGGTGTTGGCAAAACCGTTCTAATTACCGAGCTAATTCGTAACATCGCCACTGAACACGGCGGCTATTCTGTCTTTGCTGGCGTGGGTGAACGCACTCGCGAAGGCAACGACCTCTACAACGAAATGAAAGAATCCGGGGTTTTAGACAAAACTGTACTAGTCTTCGGTCAGATGAATGAACCGCCTGGCGCAAGAATGCGCGTCGGCTTGTCAGGCTTAGCCCAAGCTGAATACTTCCGCGACCAAAGCAAAGATGTACTCCTCTTTGTTGACAATATCTTTCGTTTCACTCAAGCTGGTTCAGAAGTGTCCACCCTGCTCGGCCGCATGCCTTCTGCCGTCGGTTACCAACCAACCCTAGCCACTGAAATGGGTGAGCTTCAAGAACGCATTACCTCCACTAAAACCGGCTCAATCACCTCAGTTCAAGCTGTCTATGTTCCAGCTGATGACCTCACAGATCCGGCACCTGCTACCACCTTCGCTCACCTTGATTCCACTATTGTTCTTGAGCGCTCCTTGGCTGAGCTAGGCATATACCCAGCCGTTGACCCTCTTGCCTCTTCATCAAACATTCTTGATCCCAACATTGTCGGCGAGGAACACTACCAGGTTGCCCGCGAAGTCCAGAGACTTCTGCAACGCTACAAAGATCTGCAAGACATTATCGCTGTCTTGGGCATGGAAGAACTATCAGATGATGATAAACTAACGGTTGCTCGCGCCCGCAAGATTCAACGTTTCCTCTCCCAGCCGTTCCATGTTGCCGAAGTCTTCTCTGGCATCAAAGGTCAATATGTACCTCTTGCTGAGACCATCAAAGGCTTCAAGGAAATTATCGAGGGTAAGCATGACCAACGCTCCGAACAAGACTTCTATATGAAGGGTGGTATCGATCAGATTGGTCAAGAATAGCAGATAATTGCCATATCCCAACCTTTCACGTATCTTTGTAAGAAATAGAAAGTGAGGTGGATATGAATTATCGAATCAAAGAAGTTATAAATTACATCTTTGTGTTTGCTGTCATCCCAACAACAGTCGCCGCCTTGCTATCACTGCTTGGCATTCCAATCTTTGATACCTGGGAGTATGCAGACTGGACCATTACCATTATCTTAGTCTCACTGGCTGTTTATATGCTTTGGCCAAGAAAGAAAAGCGACATATGAATACTTTTGAATTGAAATTAATTGCGCCCGATGGTGTTAAATACGAACAAGAAGCAACTGAGGTTATTTTACCTACTCCAGATGGTCAAATTGCCGTACTTGCCAATCACGAGCCGGTCATCTCTGTACTAAGCCCAGGTGAGATCATTGTTAAACAAGGCAACAAAGAACACTTTCTGGCCACAGAAGGCGGTATTGTTGAAATCGCGAACAACTTAGTTAAGGTACTGGCTGATACCGCTGAAGATGTTGATTCACTCGATGAATTAAAGATTGAAGAAGCCAAAAAAGCAGCACAACAACGACTTGCCGATGTTCGTAACGACGAAGAATACGCCGAAACCCTTGCTCAATTGGAAAAACAAATTGCAAAAATTTCGGCAATTAAACGCCGAAAAAAATACCGATCATAATCACATCAATCGGCCTATAAAAACCGGTGTCCCCACACCGGTTTTTGTGTCCTATACCCATTCAGCATCCTCATACCCGGGAAGCTGCTTATCTTTTTGGCGACCTACTAGACGCCAAACACTGTTTAGCAGAATGACTGCTGTGCCACCCAACAGAAACAGAATGACTGCGAAGTAGACGATGATTAGTCCTTGCCTACCCCACATTTTCCCGCTCCTTTCCACAGATACCATTAGTGTAGTCCTTACCCCAAGATTCGTCAATTTTGATCTATAAACCTACCAGCCACCGCTAAAGCATCGCCTCTACTCTCAACCCAAACAATCTCCGGAAAACGTCTAAACCACACTAGTTGTCGCCGGGCAAATGCATGTATCTTATATTTGAGTTCTTGTCTCATAATTTCGTACGTCGGCAAAGTTTTCAACAGCTCGACTGTTTCATCCACAGGCATATCCACAGGCATAATATTATCCAATACAAAACTACCAATTATCCGATACTCCAACCCCAAACCCAATAACCACGACTGATCCACCCCCGCCTGAACTAATCCGACCACCTCATCCAGCATCCCATTCTGAAACCGTCTATCTACTCTCTCATCAATTCTCCGGTAAAGCTCGTTGCGTTCTAAACTAACACCAATTTGTAACGTATCAAAATCTGGTCTCACCTTCGTTGGTTTTTGACCCATCCGTGCCCGCTCAATCGCCCGCTTCAATCTGTGGGGGTTTTTTAGATCAACTCTATCATAAGCCTCCGGATCGCTTTCTAATAACATAGATCTCAAATCATTTAGGCTCAACGCGTTCAAATCCAGACTATCAGCACCAGGCTGAACAACTGAGACCTTCTCCAGAACAAAACCCTCGATCAACGCCTGAACATACAACCCCGTCCCACCAACCACTATCGGTATTTTTCCTCTAGAAACTATGTCCTCAATTACCATCTTAGCTAAAGGCAACCAATCAAACAGTGTGAATCTTTGGCCTGGTTTAACGATATCGATCAACCATTGTGGCACGCCCTCGATACACCGTAAACAACTTCGCAAATAGTCCAGCGTCTCTTCCCGTGTTTCTTTTTGCGGCACCTGTCTCATTTGGCCGTCACTAATCCGGCATGCCTCTCCCTCTTTTCCTGTTCCGATATCCAACCCACAATAAACTTGGCGGGAATCAGCCGACACAATCTCCCCGCCCAGCCGCATGGCAAGCTCGACTCCCAAACCAGTCTTGCCCGATGCAGTCGGACCAACAACAACAATTAATTTTTGTTTCATAAGATTTTTTGGTGGTATAAACTTTAGTTTGAGAAATACCAGGAGACACGAATTATCTTAGCAAGGAGTAACTTGTTATCTCAAACTAAAGTCTTTATTACATAATACTAGGCCTAATAAAAAACAAAGAGGGATGCCTGTTGCACCCCCTTGATAGCTGCTCACCCCGATTTCACCCACCGTCAGCAACCCTAAATCTGATTAGTCAGGCCATGGCCTGAACTGTCCGTTAGTCACAGTATCCATGACTCTTTGAAGGACCTGATTACTGAAGTCAATTAGACCACCGTAATCGGCGTACATGATGGAGATGTCGGGCGTCTCTGTAAACTCGCGCCTGCCCTCACTGGAAACACGGGTCACACGAACAGCAAAACTATCTGGACCCATAAAGCAGACTTTGGCATCTGCCTCAATCTCATTGCTGCATCGCCGTACTACACCATCAACTACCCGCCAATCAAAACTCTCCCGCTCCATCGTTCTCATCCTCCCTTGTGTTTCTTATACAAGGAAGTCTCACTCTAGTCAAGATTGTAAAGGATATATAAGAAGGTTAAAATAATAAGCAACAGCTCATAAGGCAACAATAAACATAACCAGTTACCGACAATCAGATCTTAAAACAATCTGTTATCCGCTATTGGTTTCACTAATTATCGGTTTTCATATGATCAATATAACAAATCTTTCAAAGCACTACGGCAAGCATAAAGTGGTTGATGGATTATCTCTAACCATCGATACCGGCACAATTTTTGGTTTTCTTGGACCAAACGGCGCAGGCAAAACTACCACCATGAAAATGCTAGTTGGTTTGAGTCGTCCCGATGCCGGCACTATTACTATTGGTAAAAACAATATCACTGAGATTACCGCCAAAAGCCAAATTGGCTACATGCCCGAAGACCCATATTTCTACGACCACCTCCATGCCTTAGAGTTTCTGGAATTCATGAATGAGCTCTTTCCCAAAAACCTGCGCCACTCAAACCAAGACCTGACACAAACCCTGAAACTCGTCGGTTTAGATAGTGCTCGCAATAAAAAAATAAAACATTTTTCCAAAGGCATGAAACAACGTCTTGGCCTTGCTCAATCACTGGTCAACGACCCCGGATACATCTTTCTCGATGAACCATTAGATGGTCTTGATCCTATCGGCCGCCGTGAATTTAAAGAAATAATCCTTGGACTTAAAAAAAGAGGTAAAACTGTTTTCTTCAACTCCCATATTCTTTCCGATGTTGAAGAACTTTGTGATGCTATCGGCATCATTCATCACGGCCACCTCATCTACGAAGGCCCGGTCAAGCAATTCATGAAAGGAAAGCCCCTGGAAACCCGTTTTGTGGAGACAATCACCAATGCATAACATTATCGCTATTGCTAAAAACACCTTCAGAGAAACAATCCGCGACAAAATCCTTTACGGCATACTCGCCTTTGCCCTCCTTTTTCTGATGTCGACCGTTCTATTTGGATCAATCTCTCTCGGCGAAGACATCAAGGTTATTAAAGATCTCGGCCTAGCTGGCATCTATGTCTTTTCTCTAATCGTTTCAATCTTCATCGGTACCTCCCTGATTTACAAAGAAATCGAAAAACGTACCCTCTATATCATCTTCTCCAAACCTGTCTCGATAGCTCAATTCCTACTCGGTAAATTCGTTGGCCTAATGTTAAGTATCATTCTCACCGTCGCCCTAATGACCGCCACCTACCTAACAGTTGTTGCCATAAATGGCGGTGGCTTCGACTACCCTGCTCTTTGGTCAATTGTACTGCTCATATTCGAGTTATCCATCTTTGTCGCTCTGACTACTTTATTCTCTACATTCACCACTCCCCTGGCGGGCACTCTCTATTCTGTCATCATTCTGTATATCGGCCATTCACTGGAGATGCTGCTACGTTATGGAATCAATTCCGGCCCATTTGCCAGCTTCGCTGCAAAAATTGCCTACTATCTTATGCCAAATCTGGAAAAGTTTAATATCCGCAACGAGGTTGTTTATGGTAATCTCCCTTCCGCCACTACAATAAGCTTTTCTTTGATTTATGCCGTCCTTTATTCAACTATTCTGCTATATCTGGCCAACATTGCACTCAAAAATCAGGATTTATAGCACTGCCATGCTCAAATTCAATGAACCCATTTCAATTCCACCGGCCCTTAGTTCTTTTCTCTCTCTTTTGGCAATTATACTAATCTTCTTGGGCATTACTGCCACTCAGTTTATCGTTGATATTGAAAAAAATCATACCCCCTACGTTGAGCCCATTACTCTAAAACCGGATACCATCAAAATTATCGACCTTGGTCTGCACAACGCTGCCGCCGATTTAATGTGGCTTGCTGCCATACAATATCTCGGCGGTGGCGAAAGCCAAACTCAAGAGAAACTTCACGAATACCTGCGTCTCTCAAGTGAGCTTGATCCCAAATTTTCCTATCCCTATGCCTTCGGTGCATTGATTATGCCAAATTTTGGTATGGTTGACCAAGCTATTGAATTAGCAACAAAAGGGATAGAACATTCGTCACCTGACTGGCGTATTCCCTACTATCTGGCTGTTACTTACCACCTGGAAAAAAAGGACTCAAAAAACGCCGCCAAATATTTCGACCTGGCCGCCAACACTCCTGGCGCCCCCAGCAACATCCAAGCTATCGCCGCTAACTTTGGCAGTCGTCCAGATTACCGTAGCCAGACCAAACAAATTTGGATTGGAATCTACGAAACCTCGAGCGACGAGGTAGTGCGCGAACGAGCTGAGCGCTACATCCTCCACCTTGAAACCCTCGATTTTCTCGAAACCGCGATTGATCAATATCATAGTAAATACGGCAAATACCCAGAGCGCTTAGATGACTTAGTCGGCGGTAAAATTCTCACTTCCATCCCCCCTGACCCCTTTGGCCTATCTTATGCTATTGACCCTGCAAACGGTCGTGTGTATGTAAAAAACTAGTTACCGA